>CALDHR010000052.1 GCA_937898585.1 uncultured Oligoflexia bacterium | reverse complement strand
CTGTCTCTCTGTTTAAAAACGCATCAAAAGCAGGATGATGAGATTTACCCTTTTCTATGCTAATCCCCCAACTCTGTTTTTTGGCCTTGTTTAGTAAGGCCAGCCGTCCATATCTTCTATAACTAGTGAAGGTCAAATTAGATAGACTGGATTGACAATATTAAAAGGCGTAAACAGTGTCTATTTAATATCGTAAGTACTTAACTTTAAAGAATATTAAAGCTGACTATGACTCTTTCTTGTGAAAAAAAGGTTCATAATGGTAAATTTCATATATTAAAAAACCTACAGATATAAATAATCTGATCTGAATTATTAAATATATCGCTTTAAGTTTAATTTCAAAAAAGTAAAAATTAAGGATTGAAAGAAATGAAACTAAAAAAATTTTTATTGAATGGATTTATCATAAGCAGGCTTTGCTTTATTTCGGCACCAATTTTTGCCGGTAACGAAGAGTTACTTCATGCTCTTCAAAATGCAATAGAAGAGCTAAATAAACTAAAAGGACAAGAAGAAACCCTCTCTCATGTTACATGCCACTCTGATGGTACATTTAAATTTTATACTTTAAGAGAAGAAGAGATAGAAAAAAAGGCCTTCGAATTAATCGCAAGAAGGACTTTTGACTCTTATATTCAAAGACCAGGGGAAATCCCTCAACTCTTAAATAAAAACTGTGGAAATATTTCGGTGGAAAGTCTTAATCAACGTTTAAGAGAACTGATTACGTCTGATAATCACTCAGGAGACCCTCACAACAATATTTCAAAAAATCTTCAAGATGATACGGCATTGACCATCTTGAGAAATCTAAAAAATCTTGAAAGCATAACTAATATTCAGCAACTTTCTAACTCTGAGCTCACCCACAAACTTAGGCAAATATTATCATCTAGTCCAGAAACAAGAAACCATACAGAGGCCCTGGCCTGCCTTTTAGAATTTAATAAAAGACGTATAAATTCACCGAGTTTACATCACGTAGCTTTTAGAGAAGATGTTGTGTCAGCTGATCAAGCCAAAGAGGTATTACGTGATCAACCTGAAAATAGCTATTTAATTAGAAGATCGAGTGCTGTTGATCCCAACGAAAAACTACAATCCTATTTTTTAGAAATAAAAGATTGTGCTCTTACACCAGAACTTGCTATTGATGAAGATCAAAAGACAAATACTATAAAGATAGATCGGGAAGTACGAAATGTGTTCGACATGTATGGACTTGATAGCTCTCTAGCAACACCAGTTGCAGCAGTTGAAACTTCTTCTGAACCAAGTGATTCCGCAGCTACTCAAGCAGATATCAACACGCCAAACGGCCATGAATCTGCTGGCAGTCAAGAAAATAATAGTAGCAGTCATCAATCATCAGAGAGTAATTCGAGTTTGACAGAGGTGGCCCCCACCCTCCCTCCAATATTACCTCACCCTGCCTTTAGAGCTGATGTATTTAGTACAAACGATGCCAAACTCGTACTAGCTTCAGAACCTGATGGGACCTATTTAATTAGAAGAACTTTGGATAAAAAAACAATCAAACAGTATGAAGAACAGGGTAAACATGTATACGTTATTTCTATTAAAGGAGTTGAACAGTCCATCTTAACGCTAACAGATGCTGAAATTCATGATGGCCGTCAGCTTAATCTTATAGTTCAAGTTTCAGTTGGAGCAGTTAGAATTGATAATCGCTATGGAGCACTGCAAGTGGGAATATCATCCCTTGCTGACAAAATATCAAAGCTTGTGCATAAAAAATTATTAACTGAGTTATTAACTGAGAGTAAGAGAAAGACACCATCATCTATAATTACAGATAGAACTAGAGATTATATTAAGTATGGTCTGAGCAATCTCACAAGTGAAGCAGATGAATTTATAAATGGTGAAGCCGGACCATTTCATTTGAGTAACAGAACACAACATTTCTCTTATAGTGATTTCGCCAGAGATCATTTAAATTTAATGAAGTCACGCTCAAGGGAAAATGAACTAAGCGGTATAAGACTTGCTGATTTATCTGAAGAAGAAGCTGAGCAATTACAAGCTTTTAGAAAAGCTAAGGCCATTCTTGAGGTCTTTATTGATCATGCGCCCCATTCGAATTGGAAATATTTGAGAGATCAACTGGACATGGAGAATTAATGAGTTCTCTCAGCAAGTTTTCCGTCCTCACTAAAAAATAAAAACCGTGCCAGGAACCTTTATGGAACGCTAGTGTCTGGGTACATGATACTTTACTCAGGGCAGAAAGTATCACGTACCCAAGACGTAGAATATTTGAACTTTGATTCTATTTAGAAGAGCTTTGATTGTCAGTATTCTAGACCAGGAGCTAAAAAAGTCTACTGGCACCTTTTTTTATTTAAATTTTGACGCTTTTGATGCCAAATTTTCACAATAATCAATTAAGAGAGAAGCTATTCCCTTCTCTCTATAAGCAGGTAAGATATTCAAATCAGAAATTTCGGGAATATCTTTCTCTTAAAAAAATGGTGAGTATAATGAACACAAGTTTAACGTTACATATCCTAAAAATACATCTCGATCAAAATCAACATAAACGATTCTTGATCCTTCTAGTTGATCATTTAAATAGCTAAGAAGCTTGTCTGATTAACTCTGCAACTTTAGCTTTTTTTCCTTTCTTGCAATAAAGCGAAGAATAATCTCTTCTTCCAAGAATGCTCTTTTCTCCTCTCCTATAATCTCATAGTCTTCATGCCCTTTTCCCAAAAGAAGTAAAATAATAGATTTCTGGTTTTCTTCTTCACTCTCTTTGATTTCCCTGAGTGCTTCTTCAATGGCCTCTTGACGCAAAAGAATTTCTCGATAATTTTTGGGTGTAAAAAATGATGGAGGAATACCTTTTTTTACATCATAAATAATTTGCTGAGGATCTTCATCTCTCACATTATCTGAAGTGAGAAAAATTTTATCGCTGAGAGAGGCCGCCATCTTTCCCATAAGAGGTCTTTTCGAAGCATCTCGATTCCCTCCACACCCAAAAAGAGTCCAAATAAGATGATGAGGATAAACTTCTTTTGTGGCCGTGATAATTTTCTCCATGGCATCAGGCGTATGGGCCGAATCAATGAGAGCACAACTCTGAGATGAAAAAGGTGCAAGAGAGATTACTTGAAAACGGCCAGGAATATTTTTTAACTTGGAGGCAAGATTTTCTCTTTTTTCTTTTGTTAAATTTATTTTAAAAAGAGACTCCACAAGAGAAAAAGAAAAAGCGATATTGTCTTCATTAAAAGAGACTTGTAAAAAAGAAGGCAGCTTTTCTCTTTCACAATCTAAAGAAGACATTCTTATCCTCTTTTCATCTAATCCCGCTTTTATCATTTGATGCGATAAATTTTCTTGCGATTTAGGTACAATAAAGGCCGCCATTTTTTTGGCAAACTCTTTAAAAAGAATCATCTTGCTTTGAAAATATTCTTCCATGGAAGGATGATAATCCAAGTGATCTTGAGTAAAGTTGGTGATCCCCACCACATCAAACTCATACCCCTCAATTCTTCTTTGATGAAGAGCGTGGCTACTTACTTCCATTACACCTGCATGGTAATTTTTTTTGACAAAATAGTGATGAAAAATTTTTCTCAGCTCAATAGGGCCTGGTGTTGTATTGCTTAAAGCTCTCTCAATCTTGCCACTGCTTCCAATCAAACCCAATGTCCCAAGATAAAAAGTCTTCTTTTTTGAATCAATAAGATTGCAAAGCTGCGCCGTTAAATGAGCAGACGTCGTCTTTCCATTTGTTCCCGTAATGCCAATGAGTTTTATCTTTTTTTTATGGAGAGGATAAAGATCATCTAAAATCTTTTGCTGACAGCGAACAAACTCTTCTTTTTCAAAGATAACAAAAGAAGGAAAAACCCCTCTCAGCTCTTTTACCTCTAAAGACAAACTTCTTTCAGCAGAAACTTGCAACACTAAAAAGAAGTTCTTCTCTGTTACTTTTTTGCCATAACTTAAAAGACGAAGAAAATCTTCTTCCCTCTCGCCAAGACGATAAAAAAGCAGCGTTCCTTTCCTCACTTCTTCAAAACGATCAGTAATATCTTTAAGTTCTCTTTCCAAAAAAAAAGAAAGACCGTGTTTATCCATGATTTATCTAATACCTTTTATTAACTTAATGCTGAGGAGGAAGACCAAGAGTTAAAAAAACTTTCTTCTCCTCTCTTCTCTCTTCTGTCACAAGCCCCTCCCCTTCAAAAATAAGCTCAAGATTTTTTTCTTTGGCCAATTTTTTAACAGAGAGCCGATCAAGTCCCAAAAAAGAAACATTTTCTTTTCTTATCACAGTTCGAGGAATTTGCTCCATAGGATCGTTGGAAAGTTTGGCCTGGAGAGAAAGAGGATCAAAGGATTTATTTTTATAGAGAATAAACTGGGCCAACTCTCTAAATAAAGGCGCCGCCACTTTTCCCCCGTAATATTCTTTTCCCTTGGGATTATCGAGATAGACAAAAATGGCAAACTTTTCTGAAAGGCCCACGGGAAAACCGATAAAACTCGAAACATACCCTTTGTAGCCCCCACTTTTTGAAGGTCGCTGCGCCGTTCCCGTCTTACCTGCAATTTGAAAATAGGGGATCATCGCCGATCCCCCCGTCCCCTTTTCCACCGCCATCAAAAGCATCTCTTGGAGCTCTAGGGCCACCTCTTTATCAAGGACGCGCCTTTTTTCAATTTTCTCCTGCCCTAGTCGCTTAAAAATAGTGGGCCTCACTAAAACCCCATCATTGGCAATGGCCCCATAAGCAACCAAAAGCTGCAATGGCGTCACGGCAATCCCTTGCCCAAAACTCACGTTACTCAACTCTAGCGGCGGAAGATCATCGCGTTTGGGAAAAATACCGCGCGATTCACCGGGAATCTCAATGGAGAGCTTATCGTTAAAATTAAAATCTCTTAGAGTTTGAAGAAGCTTTGGACTCCCCACCTCAAAAGCAATCTTTGAACTCCCCACATTTGAACTCAATTTGATAATATCTTGCACCGAAAGCCACTCAAATTTTTCATGAGACTCCGCCTCCGTAATAGTGTGTCCTTGCAATTCAAGACGGCCATAATCACAGAAAAAATGCGTACTAGGCGAGACAATTTTATTTTGAAGAGCACTGGCCACTGTAAAAATTTTAAAAGTGGAGCCCGGCTCAAAAGGATCTGTGATAAAAGAAGGTCTTTTACTGGCACTAGGCCCTAACTCAGGAGAATTAGGATCATAGCTAGGGTAATTGGCCATAGCGAGAATCTCTCCTGTATCCACCTTTAAAACCCCTATGCCTCCTCGCTCAGCTTGATGCTTTCTCATTCCTTCTTGTAAAATCCTTTCACTCACGGCCTGAATATCGCGATCAATAGAGAGATATAAATCATCGGCCTGAAGCTCCTTAAACTCACCTTCAAATTTTAAAGGACGCCCCTTTGCATCTTTCAAATAAGAAATCTCCTCGGGACTTCCCTGCAACATTTTATCGTATTTAAACTCGATTCCCGCTAAACCGAAATTATCAACACCTACATAACCTAGCACCTGGGAAAAAAGTTCGTGATTGGGATAATAGCGCGAAGGACGAGAAAGCACATAAATGCCATCAATACCCTTAATTTTTTCTACCTGCTCTTCCGTTAAATCAATATTGCGCTCAAGATAAGTGTACTTTTTTCGATTTTTACTTTTACTCTCAAGATCCTGAAGCTTGAGAGTAGGAACAATTTTCACCAATGCCTTGTACTTTTTTAACTGCTTTTTTTCCTCATCGGGAAAAGTATAAAGAGAATAGCGCTGAATATTAATGGCCAACGGTCCCGCATGGCGATCATAAATATTTCCTCGCTTGGGACTGAGTTTCATTTTTCGATAAAGCTGCGCCTGCGCATAGCGAACAAGCTTATCACGCTGAATATGCTGAATATAAAAGGCCTTTGACCAAATCACAGCAAAGAGAAAAACAAAAAAGAAATAGGCCCCTAAAACTTTACCCGATATCTCTTTAATCATGAAGAGATCTCTTTTTTTTCTCTTTATTGAGATAAGGAATGAGAATAATTTGATTTTCACTGGGAAGATCTAATTCAAATTTCTGCGCCAACTTTCCCAGATAATTAGAAGACATTAAAAAGGCCTTCTGAGCGCGAAGCTCTTTATTGACAATTCTTTCTTT
>CALDHR010000051.1 GCA_937898585.1 uncultured Oligoflexia bacterium | reverse complement strand
GTGGGCCTAGAAGACGATTTTAACTCTGATTGTCCAGTTCTCATCTTTTTGGGGGCCCCAGGTTCTGGTAAAGGAACCCAAGCAAGACGCCTTGTGGAAATGGCAGGGTATAAACATATTTCTACTGGTGATATTCTGCGCAGTGAAATTAAGAGCGGGACACCTTTAGGGTTGAGAGTTAAAGAAATTCTCGATCGAGGCGAACTGGTTAGTGATGAGTTAATGATTGAGCTCATCAAAGCAAGATGTCCTTTTGATAAGGGGCTTCTCTATCTTTTTGATGGCTTTCCTCGAACAGAGGATCAGACGAAGTCACTTGTAGCGGTTTTAGAGAAAGCGCAGCTTAACTATAAAGTTTTGCACTTTGAGATCAATGCAGATGTCTTAGTGGAGAGACTTGAAAAGCGAAGAGTATGCGGAAAATGTTCAGAGATTTATAATTTGGCCTCTCGGGCACCTAAGCGAGAGGGTATTTGTGATGATTGTGGTGGGGCCTTAGTTCACCGTGCAGATGATAAGGCCGAAGTAATTAGAGATAGGATCGACGTTTATAACGAACAAACAGTAAAAGTTGTTGAGTTTTTTCAAGAAACTCAGCTTTATTATACGATTGATGCTAGTGAGTCTGCTGAAAAGATTTTTCAGCAGGTATCAGAGATTGCAAGAAGTCGTTAAATCGTTTGCAGTTTGATTGAAATTCATATATAAAACGGCGTTTTTTAGAAAGGTGAAAATGGCGGCAAGTGCTGATGTTATTGAGGTTGAAGGCGAAGTTACAGAACTTCTTCCTAATACCAAATTTAGAGTGAAGTTAAAGAATGGTCATCTTGTTATTGCGCATATTAGCGGCAAGATGCGAATGCATTTTATTAAGATATTGCCTGGGGATAAAGTAACTGTTGAGATCAGCAAATACGATTTATCTAAAGGGCGCATAGTTTATAGAAGTAAGGGATAAGATCATGAAGGTTAGATCATCAGTAAAGCCTATTTGTAAAGACTGTAAAGTTATTAAGCGCAAAGGCGTTATTCGGGTTATTTGCAAAAAAAGCCCTAAGCACAAACAGAGACAAGGTTAATTAAGGAAGGTAGGGTAATATGGCACGTATTTTAGGGGTAGATTTACCAAGAAATAAAGCAATGAGAATTGCAATGACATATCTTTATGGCGTAGGTCCTAAAGTTTCTGTTGATGTTCTCAATACGGCGAATGTTTCTTTAGAGAAAAGCACAAACGATGTTTCAGATGAAGAAATTCAAGAAATACGTAAAGCACTAGAGGCCTATAAAGTAGAAGGAGATCTTCGAAAAGATCTTTCTCTTAATATTAAGCGCCTTCGTGATATTAACTGCTATCGTGGAACACGTCATAAAAGAAGTCTTCCTTGTCGTGGTCAAAGGACGCACACAAATGCGCGTACGCGTAAAGGTAAGGCCGTGGCCATCGCAGGTAAGAAATCTATTAAGGCCATGAAGTAATTTAAGTAGGAATAGAGAATGAATAAGCAAGTTAAAACCACAAAAAAAGTTAGAAAAAATATACCACATGCTGTTTGTCATATTCAGGCATCGTTTAACAACACCATCGTGACTTTTACAGACACTCTTGGGAAAGCTCTTTGCTGGGCGAGTGCTGGGCAATTAGGGTTTAGAGGATCTAAAAAATCTACTCCTTTTGCAGCTCAAATGGCCTGTCAAGATGCGGCCAAAAAAGCAGTAGAAAATGGCGTGATGTCTGTCGAAGTAAGAGTTAAAGGACCTGGGGCCGGTAGAGAAAATGCTATTCGCGCTTTGCTTGCCGCAGGATTAAAATTGACTTCTGTTGCTGATAAAAGCCCTATGCCACATAACGGCTGTCGTGCCCCTAAAAGACGTCGTGTATAATTAGTTAGTTTGGAGTTTATATGACCTTAAGTTATGTCAAAAAAAATTGGACTGACATGATAAGGCCTGCAGGGCTTGAGATTGATTATGATAATCTTAGACCTGACTATGGCAAATTCGTGGCAAGACCCCTTGAGCGTGGATATGGACAGACGCTAGGAAATTCTCTTCGTCGCGTTCTTCTTTCAAGTTTGCAAGGTGCCGGAATTGTCGCTATTCGCATCGAAGGTGCAGAGCACGAATTTGGAACTTTAAGTAATATTAAAGAAGAGGTCTCTGAGATTATTTTAAATTTAAAAGAAGTAAAATTTAAGATTGTTGACAGAGAAGAGATTACTCTTATTCTTGAAAAAGACTCTTACGGATCTGTTACAGCAGGTGACATTACCGAGAGCCCTTACGTTGAAATTCTTAATCCTGAGCACGTTATCGCTAATATTAGTTCAGGTGGATCTTTGCGCATGGAAATCAAAGTTGCCAGAGGAAAAGGCTATGTGCCTGCTTCTGATAATAAAGAAGCTTTTGATTTACCCCTTGGCTGGGTTTATCTTGATACTCTTTTTTCTCCCGTTCAGCGTGTTAATTACGTTGTAAGTAACAGTCGTATTGGGAAGAGAACAGATTATGACCGTTTGACTTTAGAAGTTTGGACGAATGCTGGCATTCAACCTGTTGACGCCGTTGCTTATGCTTCAAAAATTCTTAAAGAACAGCTTTCTGTTTTTTTGAATTTTGAGGAAGAAGACGAGACTGTTAAGTTAGACAAAAGACAAAGTAGTGCTCCTACGAATGATGCCTTGTTAAAACCAGTCTCTGAATTAGAACTGTCAGTTCGCTCGGCAAATTGTCTACAAAATGCCAATATTAAATTTATCTATGAGCTCGTTTCCAGGACGGAAGGCGAGATGCTTCGCACGAAAAATTTTGGGCGTAAATCCCTTAATGAAATCAAGGAAATCCTTTCTAGCATGGGACTCGGTCTCGGGATGAAAGTGGATCACATCTTGAAACAAGTTCATATGCAAAAGCAAGAAGAAGAGGAGAATGAAGTATGAGACACCAACGTAGAAAAATGATGAATGTTGCTCCGGCCCATCGCAAAGCTCTTTTGCGTAATCTTTCTATCTCACTTATTGAGCATGGAAAAATTAAAAGTACAGTGGCAAAATGTAAGGCCGTAAAACCTTATGTTGAAAAACTTATTACTATTGCAAGAGAAGATAGTGTTGCGGCAAGAAGACTTGCTTATTCAAAACTTAACAACAGAGAAGCAGTTTTAAAATTATTCGCTGATGTTGGTCCAAAACATAAAGAAAGAGCTGGTGGTTATACACGAATTCATCGCCTTGCTGACACTCGCGTAGGAGATAGCGCTCCTATGGGTATTATCTCTATCCTTTAGATGATAACCCTTAGTTTTCGCTATTTTTTTCTTCTTTTCTTTCTTTTTATCACAACATTTTATGCTGTTATGAAACAAAAAACTGTAGGAGGGGCCTCTCTTGAAGAAGCTCCCCTTCAGTTAATGTCACTTGAATCTCCTCTTTATTCTTTAGAAAAAAAAAGAACATTTTTTACGAGAGATCTTAAAGAAGAGCGCTGCTCTGCTTATTTTGTTCATCTCTTTGCCTCATGGTGTGGACCTTGTATTCCTGAATTAACAGATTTTCGCGAAAGTAAATTGTTAGATTTTTTAGAGGAAAACCATGTTTGTCCTCTTTTTATTGCCTTTAAAGATGAAGAAAAACAGCTTATTTCTCTTGTTGAGCGATCAAAGCTTTCTTCTTTTTTTAAAGAAAATCTTTATATGACCAGTGGCGAAGATTTTTTGCTGAGTTTTAAAACTACAAAGATTCCAGAGACTTTTATCTTTGATAAAGAAGGTCTTTTGCAAAAACACTATGTAGGTGCTCAAGATTGGAAAAAAGAGCTCTATAGACGTCAACTCTTAGACATTATTCCCTGATTTTTTTCTCGAAATTCCATGGCCTTTATATCTATTTGTTTATAAACATGTTCTTTTTACCTTTTATTTTTTCAAGGGAAACAGAAGATGGATCAGCAACTTGAATCTTTGCGAGAAGATCTCTTAAACCGTAAAAAAATCTCTTTGCAGCTTGGGGGAGAAGAGAGAATTGCTCGTCAGCATAAAGTAGGAAAATACACTGCTAGAGAACGCATTCAACGCCTTGTAGACCTCAATAGCTTTGTGGAAATGGATCAATTTGTCACTCATGGCTGTCATAATTTTGGGATTGATAAACAAAAATTTTTAGGAGACGGCGTTGTAACAGGAACCGCTTCTATTAATGGAATGAATGTTGCCATTTTTTCACAAGATTTTACTTGCTGGGGAGGGGCCCTTGGAATGGCCCATGCTAAGAAGATTTGCAAGATTATGGATTTTGCCTTGGAAAATAAAATGCCTGTTATTGGTATTAATGATTCAGGAGGAGCTAGAATCCAAGAAGGTGTTGAATCACTGGCCGGTTATGCTGATATCTTTTATCGCAATGTTCGGGCCTCGGGAGTAATTCCTCAGATCTCTCTGATTATGGGACCATGTGCCGGTGGTGCTGTTTATTCGCCTGCTCTAACAGATTTTATTTTTATGGTGGATAAAACATCACATATGTTTGTAACAGGCCCTGAGGTTATCAAGACAGTTACTCAT
>CALDHR010000050.1 GCA_937898585.1 uncultured Oligoflexia bacterium | reverse complement strand
AATTCCAAAAATTTTACTTCAACAAATGAAACAATTAGCAGTGCTGTATCCGCTGCTCTTGCCAATGATCCTGCTCCTCTAGAAGGAAATTTAGCTGGAGCTCCTCCCGCTGAAGGTAGTGTCTCATCTTCAGGAGAGATAACACCTCCGGCCGGAGGCTTCCTCGATGTCAGCACAGGGCTTTACGTGGCCCCACCTCCAGGATCTGTATTTGATGAAAATACAGGTGTTTTTATACCTCCATCCAATGTCGGTGGCTTTGACCCTGCAACAGGAAGCTATCTTCCGCCAGAGGGAATGAAACTCAATACTGACGGGAGCTTTGCTGTTGATGTTAATGCTCCTATGGGCAACTCTTCGACAGATGGTGCTCCACCACCTCCCCCTGCCAACGTTGCAGGTCTTATGATTTCAGCAGATGCTTTTGTTCCACCTACAGAGGCCATGAAAGATGACTCAATGATGGCGGGAATGGAGAGTTTTATTGGAGAAAATGGGAATCTCGATGGTGGTGAGCAAGGAGATCTAGGTTCTTTTCTTGATGACCAGGTGGCCAATAGAGATGAGTCTGTTATCGATAATAAAACAGAAACACTAGATAATACTGTTCAAAAATCTTCAGCTCTAAGCTCATCAGTTACATTTAAAGTTAATGTTCTCGATTGATCTGAATTGATAAAGATAAAATAAGGGTTAACTACCATGCGACTTTTTTCTTCTTTTCCTTCCCGTTTTTTTCTCTTCTTTTTTTTACTTTGCACAAGTAGTACCATTTTTGCCAGACAAGACAATTCTTCTACTGTTGCTGCTAGCTATAAAAAAGGGGAATATTCAACAGTTATTGATCTCGTTACAAAGAAATTAAATTCCTCACAGAAAATGAAAAAACAAGAAGTGGCCATGCTTTATTACTGGGCGGCCCTCTCTTACTCAAAAATGCAAGAATATGACAAGGCCGCTCTTTATTTCTCTCGATCACTAAGAACTAAAAGAGTGAGTAAAGAGATTTATTATGAATATGGTCAATCTCTCTATGCTATTCAAGAATTAAAGAAAGCAAGTTGGGCCTTTGGAAAAAGCTATGAAGTAGGGCACATGAAAAGCTTTTCACTTTATTATATGGCCAACATTGCTCAAAAAAGAGAAAATCTAAAGCGTGCTATTGATCTTTATCAACAAATTCCTGGAAATTCTAAAGAAGTTGGACAGGCGGCACAGTTTCAAATAGCAGAAATCTATCGCCTGCAAATGCAAAGACTTCTTATGAACCAGAAGCAAGAACTGCCAAAAGATTTAAAAAATCATCCTCGATATGAAAAAGCAAAGAAGAGGGTTGTTGAAGAAGTACTTCCTCAATATGAGAAAGCACTTAATTTAAACTCAAACTCCTCTCTTGCCTCTG
>CALDHR010000049.1 GCA_937898585.1 uncultured Oligoflexia bacterium | reverse complement strand
AAGATGTCTATGATCCTCTTCACACGCTTGAGCTAGAGAGTAAGCAAGACGTAGAAGCGGCAAAAAATCGCATTAAAGAATTTTTTCGTTCGCAAGTGCGTCTTACAGCAGAAAAAGATAATATTCTTACTTACGGATTGGCCCCTTCTTTTAAAAATCAGGTGGAAGGTAGTGCTGTCTCTAAATCAATAGAAGTTATTCGCAATAGAATTGATGAGTTTGGTCTTACAGAGCCTGAGATTACTTCTCAGGGAAATAATCGTATTGTTGTTCAACTTCCAGGTGTAAAAGATGTTGATCACGCCAAAGAGCTTATTGGAAAAACGGCAAAACTTGAATTTAAGTTGGTGAGTGATTCTGTTCCTCTTAAAACCCTTAATGATCTTATTAGTAAGGCGAATAAGGCAGGAATTACTTTTGAAAAAGGCGATCGTCCTTCTAAATATCTTGAAGAGCTTAACGACTTTTTAGAGAAAGAACTTCCTAAAAATCATCAGTTGGCCTTTAAAAAAGCAGGCAATCAAGATGAAGTTGTGCTCATTCCTTATTTGGTAGAAAAAACGGCGCTTATTACGGGTGAAGATCTTGACGATGCGGCCATGAGAATTGACCCTCAGCAAAATTCTCCTATTGTCTCTCTTACTTTTAACTCTAATGGAGCTAAAAAATTTGAAACAGTGACGGGAAATAACCGAGGGCGTCGAATGGCCATTATTCTTGATGGTAATGTTTACACTGATCCTGTTATTCAAAGTAAAATTGCTGGCGGTCGCGCGCAAATTTCTATGGGGAATGAAGATTACAATCAGCAGCTCAAGCAGGCCAAAGATATTGCTCTTGT
Organism: uncultured Oligoflexia bacterium; assembly: GCA_937898585.1. GTDB lineage: Bacteria > Bdellovibrionota > Bacteriovoracia > Bacteriovoracales > Bacteriovoracaceae > CALDHR01. Next base: position 2,119 of record CALDHR010000049.1, on the reverse strand, counting down.
TTTGCGAGCTGGTGCTCTCCCTGTTCAATTAGAGTTTGAAGAGCAGCGAATTGTCGGACCTAGTCTTGGGGGAGATTCTATTGAATCGGCTGAGACAGCTTCTGCTATAGGCATTATTCTTGTTTTTATTTTTATTTTTCTCTATTACCGAAAATCAGGTCTTGTGGCGATTTTCACCCTTACAGTAAATGTGATTTTTGTTTTAGCGATGCTCATTGGAATTGATGCAACTCTTACTCTGCCGGGGATTGCAGGTTTGGCCCTTACTGTTGGGATGGCCGTAGATGGCAATATTATTATTTATGAGAGAATTCGAGAGGAAGTTCGCAAGGGGATTGACTCCTTTAAGGCCGTTGAAACGGGTTTTGATCAGGCCTTTTGGACAATTCTAGATGCCAATATTACCACTGCTATGGCCGGATTTTGCCTCCTCAACTTTGGGACAGGCCCTGTTCGTGGTTTTGCGGTCTCTCTTCTTATCGGAATCGCTTCAACTGTTTATACATCCTATTTTGTAAGTCATCTTGTTTTCGAATTTTGGCTTTCAAAAAGAGACCGTCAGAAAAAGCTCAGTATTTAACTTTGAGTTTAGGAGTACACTTGTATGTTAGAAATTATTCCCAGTACTGTTAATATTAACTTTGTTTCTAAATTTAAATTTACGGTTATTTTGTCACTGGTTATGCTGCTGGCCTCGCTTTTCCTTATCTTTGGAAAAGGGCTCAATTACGGAGTTGATTTTCGCGGAGGAGCGGAAATTCAAGTGAAATTTAATACAATAGTTGAAGCAGGGCGCCTGCGAGATGTCTTTGATTCTATTGGGCATGGTTCAGCGGTGGTGCAGAGTATTGGAAGCTCTACAACGCAAAGTGAATTTCTTGTACGCGTGCAGGCCAATGAAAAAAATCTGAATGAAGTGACTACGGCCATCTCTCATGCTCTGGAAGAGAGTTTCACCTCTGAAGGGGCCGATATTCGCCGGACAGATATTGTAGGACCTAAGGCAGGAGCAGAATTGAGAAGCTCTGGTGTAAAGGCCATGTTTTATGCTGTTTTGGCCATCATGATTTATATTGGTTTGCGCTTTGATTTTAAATATTCGCCGGGAGCTATTTTGGCCCTTATGCATGATGTGATTATTGTTCTGGGAGTTTTTGCTCTTTTTGATATTGAGTTTACCTTACAAATTGTGGCCGCTCTCCTTGCAGTTATTGGTTATTCAGTGAATGATACAGTAGTTATTTATGACCGTGTACGAGATCATGAAGCGATTGCACCTTCAACGCCTCTTGTTCATCATATTAATCAGTCGGCCAATGAAACTTTGTCGCGAACGCTCTTTACGGCAGGAACTACTTTAATCGTCTCTTTGGCCATGTATTTTTTTGGAGGAGAATCTATTGAAGAGTTCTTCTTGGCCATTTCTTTAGGTATTGTTATTGGAACTTATTCTTCTATGTTTTAGCTGCGCCTATTACTTTGTTTTTTGATTCGATGGCAAAAAACAAGAGATGAAAATCTTCGCTATTTTTTATTCAAAACCATAACTATCTACTGTTGCCTGGTCTAATTTAGGAATACAGGCAAAGCGGTTGTCGGAAGGAAGATCTTCTAATCCTGTGCTTGTGTCTACATTTAATCTTGTAAGATGGCGGATGGTGTATACTTTTTGCCAATCTTTCCTATCAAAAGGATATGTAACAGATAATTTATGAGGCCAATAGACCTTTATGGTCCTATTGCGGGCCGTTTCAACACTGGCCTTTACGTGGAGATGGCGATCATTATAAAACCAGATATTTTCGGCGACACCTTCTCTCATTAAAATATGATCATTTTTTTCTACTGTCTCTGTTCCGTCTTCTGCAACACTGGTGATAGGGTCACTGACGGCAGCATAGATGGCCTCTGTGTCCATCCCCACATATTCTCTAAGAAGCTCCATAAGGGGAACACCACTATAAAGATAGTCATCTCTATCAGGACAATAAGGTGTACTTTTTTCAATAAAAGGTTGCATCATAAAACCAATAATAGGAAGATTTACACTTCCGCTTTCATTGTTTGCTTCTGCAGGATAGGAAAACCACTGGAAGGGGAAAAAAAGATTAATATCTTC
>CALDHR010000048.1 GCA_937898585.1 uncultured Oligoflexia bacterium | reverse complement strand
CCCATAACTCTCTTCCCCTTTTTCACTTAGTTTCTCTTTATGAAGATCTTGGAGCACCTCAAAAAGCGCTGAATCTCTTAGAGGAAATGCTCAAGAGAGACGCCTCTTTGATGCAAGACAGAATTTATTTTTCTCTAGGGCGTATTTATGCTGATCTTGGGGAAAAAGAAAAATCTCATGAGAGTTTTCAATATGTTATTGATCACTTTCCTTCCTCGCCTTTTTTGAGTTACGCAAAGGCCTTCTTGTTAAATGAATAGGAGTAAGAGTGGGATATCTATCAATTTTCTGTGTCCTTGTTTTTATGGCAGGATGTTCTTCCTTTGATAAGCTAAGTTTTGAGAAAGGAAAAAGTCATTCTCAGAATTTAAGAGTACTATGGGCCCACAACTTTGATCCTGAGTATGAGACAGGAAATCTTCCCATTAGCTATAATTCACCTCTTGTTGCAGGAGAGACCATCTTTCTTGGTAATCAGCAAGGAGAGATGTATTCTTTCGAACTTTCTTCCGGGCGTGTCCTATGGAAGTCTCTTGATAAGAAAATCTTTGTAGGCAAACCCACTGTCTTTGAAAATAAAATTTTTTATGGAACTCAAGAAGGTCGCTTGATAGCGAGAAATCGCTATACAGGGGAGCTTTTTTATGAAGTAGATCTTGGTTATGCCATGGATTCGACTCCTGTTTATTCAGAGGGAAAACTTGTTGTTCAGCTACAGAATCATGCCCTTGTGGTCCTGGAGGCCAATTCAGGGAAAATTCTTTGGAATTACAAAGGATCTTTCGTAGAGAGAACCACTCTTCGTCGTTGGAATCATCCTCTTGTTGCTCAAGGAAAGGTTTTCTTTGGAACTCCTGAAGGCGAATTTATTGCATTGGCCCTTGAAGACGGAAGAGGACTATGGACACAAAAAATTTCTCGGCAAGATAAATTCCCCGATGTGAGCATGACGGCCGTTTATCACAATATGGCCATTTATGTAGGGGCCTCTGATGAAGAGCTCAAAAAAATTGATCCAAAGACAGGACAGGTTTTGCGTTCTTTTCCCTTTGTTGCGACTCGACCTATTTTGCCCATGGGAAGAGATTTTTTGGTGAGTACGCAAGAAGGAAAAATTATTCAAAGTGATGACTATGGCCATGTGGTAAAAGAATTTTCTATGCCAGAAAGCAATATTGTGGCCCTTGGTCCTAGCTTCCAAGATGACGGTGTCATTGTTGCTTCTAGTGATGGCCATATTTATTTAGTCAATTGGAGCGATCTTGCTATTGAAGGTAAATTTCCTTTAGGTCATCGCTATTCTTTCATTTATGGAGAGATGAGCGCCTTAAATAACTATCTAGCATTCTACAGTTCACGCAATAGGCTGTATGTTATGCGAAAATAATTTTTTTTAGTAGAGCTCGTCTATCTTAGGCTTATCTAGTTCATTGAGATATTTAATTTCAATTTTTGTGTCTTCATCGATGATGATGGCATAGGGAATCGTATAGTGTTTGCTAATATAGACCATCATGGGTTTTTCTCCCAGTTTTTCATAATCTTCACTGGAGTAAATTTCGTAGACAGTAGACTTTAATTTCTTACCTTTAATAGAGTAGTCAGATGTTCCGTTTCCTTGTCTAATAATAATAACGTAGCTCATTTTAGGAGTCTCTATAAACTCCCAGAGATTCTCAGAGACTAAAACATTATGAAAATTTCTTCCTGTTGGATCATATTTTTTTTGCATTAGAAAAACAAAAGAATTGCAAGTGTGAGAAGTTGCAATATTATATTTTGGTGGAACTTGAATAACAGATTTTTCAACTTTTTTATTAAGAGAGTATTTATAGGTGATATTTGTTTTTGTTTGGTCAGGAATATAGCTTTCTAAAATATGACTGCTTCCTACATATTTGTTAATAATCGTTCTAATAGGATAGTAGTCTTTATTTAAAACGTAGACGCATTCTACTTTAAAAAATTCTCCCGATTCTAAGCGAGAAAGAGATTCTGATTGATAAGTAAAAGTGCTCTCTTTGACATTTTTATAAAAATGAAAGTTTTCCTCACAGTAAATTTGTTCTTTGTAAGTATATTCATAGGCCCCCTTGATAACCATCTCAAGGTCAGGATTTTTCTTTTGTAACTGTTCTAAATTAGTCAACATTGTATATCTCCTTTCTTTCTTTTAAATCCACAATCTCTTCGGAACTTTACAAAAAAGAATAATGGATAGTATTCTTTC
>CALDHR010000047.1 GCA_937898585.1 uncultured Oligoflexia bacterium | reverse complement strand
TAAACAAGAATAGGTCATTCAATGCGATGTTTTAAAATACGAACAATAGAAGCTTCTTCTTCTAATATACTCTCTAAATGATAAAAAAGTGTCAGCAGCTTTGAATCCTTAAGAGTTAGCTTGCCCGATAAAATTAAATTCAAATGACCTTCAAGATTCATGAACTGGCGCACCAACTCAATGAGCGTATACTTTTGCGCCATTTTTCTCATTTTCATCACAAAAGTATAAGAGTTAAAAATTTGCTCCCGAGAAACATTCTCCGCTGCAAAAAGATTATTTTTTTCTTTCTTAAAACTCTCTTTAATTTCACTTAGAATACTTTCAAGAACAACAGGAGACCCCGTACTCTCCTGAATAAAGAGGTCGACTTTTTTCTGAAAGGACCACTCTCTTTCTCGCCTTTTTTCCATTGTGATGTCATGAATAACAATAAGAACCCTTTCAACCACATCGTATTCATCGAGGATAGGAATCCATTTTAATTCTAATGTCGTCAAAGAATTAGACATCTTTTTTCTCTTTCGTTGAAAAAGACGAATAAAGTCGAGTGAATATTTATCGAACTGAGTTCGACTCACTCCAAAAGAATTCATTAAAGAAGAAAAATGACGCTTTAACTTCTGAGAAGGAAGCGTTGACTCACTAAAAAGGACCTCAAAACAATCATGCCCTTTTAGATTTCCTCTCTCTAATATATCTTCTAATTGAGGAGAATAGGATTCATCAATGAGTAAATCAGAGCGAATCATCATAATTCCCACAGGGATATTGCGCAAAATTAATGTTTTTTCTTCTTTTAAAAAATTAATTTTCTCTTCATCAAGAGAAAGCTGCCGATTGTATTTGGCCTGCAATGATTCAAAAGAAGCAATAATTTCGCGTACTTCTACACTCTGAGCTTGAACAACAGATGTTTTGGCCAAACGCCGCGTATATGTAGGAAAAAACTGATGCATTATAAAGGCCAGTTTTTTCATAGGTCGAAGATAAAAAATATTTAAAAGGAAGAAATGCAAAAAAGAGATGAGACAAGACACAACTAAAGCAGACCAAAGAAGTGGGAGCTTATAAAGATCAATGATCATCAAAGAGCTAAAGATACTCACAGTAAAAAGAGAAAAAAATACAATTTTGAGTTTATACTTCTCGTAACTATTTTTAATTCGAGTGCTAATCTCCAAATAATCCATAAACACATCCCTCATCTTTTGACTATCAGAAAAGGAAAAGATAACATCATTTCCAAGCTACTTCTTCCCTTAACATAATCATATTACACCTCGAGGAGATTGTGATGCTTAATATCCACCGCGAGCTTTTTTTCACCTTAAAAGAAAGCGACAAAAATCGCCCCGTTGAAGGATTTGCCTCTTATATCGCTCCCGTCATGAGTATGAGCGTCTATAAAAATCAGAGCTGGCAAAATATTGAAGTACTTCCTTACGGTCCACTTCCTATTTATCCCGATGCCAAAGTCTTACACTATGCCCAAGAAATATTTGAAGGCCTGAAGGCCTATTGGGTAGACTCAAAACACCCCCAACTTTTTCGCCCCCATGAAAATGCTACTCGCTTCAATCACTCTGCACGCCGTATGGCCATGCCTGAAATTCCTGAAGAGATTTTTTTGGAGGCCATAAAGGCCGTTGTAGATCTCAACAAAGATTTTATTCCTAAAGAGAGTGCTAAATCACTCTATCTGCGCCCTTTTATGTATGCCTCTGAAAACCAGCTAGGGATTCGCCCCTGCTCTGAATATACTTTTATGGTTTTGGCCTCGCCAACCGCTGGCCACTTTAGCGATGAAGCGCGCATTCTCATTGAGCGCCATCACGTAAGGGCCGTCTCTGGTGGCACAGGAACGGCAAAAACAGGCGGAAATTATGCTGCAGCGCAAATTGCTTCTCATAAGGCCAAAGAACTGGGGCTACATCAAGTGCTTTGGCTAGATGCAAAAGAACGAAAATATCTTGAAGAGCTTTCAGGAATGAATATTTTCTTCGTCCATCGCGATGGGTCTCTTCACACCCCGGCACTCACAGATACAATCTTGAATGGCATTACACGCAAATCTCTGATTGAGCTTTGCCAAAATGAGTTAAATATTCCCCTTAAAGAAGAAAAATTGGCCATTGACGATATTCTCAAAGGAATTCAGAGCGGTGAATTTGTTGAGGCCTTTGCTTGTGGAACAGCGGCCATCATTGCTCCTATTAAATCTCTTGTGGAAGAAGACGGAAAGGAGTTTTCCTTGAAAAGTAGTCATGGCGAAATAACAAAAAAACTACGCCAACAGCTTCTCGATATTCAAGAGGGGCGAAGTCAAACGAGAAAGAAAGAATGGATTGTAGAAGTAGCGCCTTTTATTCATGAAACAAAAAATAAAACAGACCGCTATCAAATTATTTCCTAATGAATTTTTTTAAATGATCGCCTCTAACTTTCATTTCTTCAACTGTTAGAGGTGGATTTAATACTTTGCCAAAATTCATTACTTCTACTAACCAGTTCTCCATCCAGATGGCAGCATCACGAGGTTCATAGCTAATGAGATGGTCATGAAGATGATTTTGTGTCTGATTGGCCTTCCATCCTGTTTTTGTTATCCAAATTAACTTTTTCCCAGGGTGACGCTTTTTCATGGCCTTAGAAAAATCTTTAATAAGCTGATATTTTGAAATAATCACCTCACTGCTTTGATGAGAAATCTTCTCCATATGCTTTTTAGGGACGATGAGCAAATGATCTTCTTTTGTGTAAGGTCGATAATTCATCAATACATAGTGGTGATTTGACTCTTCTACAAATTGATTTTTAATGACCTTCGGATTGCAAAAAGCACTGCATGTTTTTTTGCCAAGTGAGGTGGGAATTTTCATCCCTCTTTTATCTTCAAATGAAGAAATCATTGTTGTTTGAAAGGGGTTATCTTTTTCGAAAGTATTAAAATCAAAACGCTCATTCCACTCTTGCAACATACATTTCAAGGCCTGAAATCCATCTACCCAATATAAATCAACTGCTTTAAGAGAAATGGCCTTCAAGGGAGATCCCAATATTGAGGGGGCCCGTTTAGCAATTTCATCAATGGCCGAGTCTTTCAAAGGAGGAAACAAATCTCTTTTTCCTCCTATAAGAGCAAGGGTGTTTTTCACTTCCCACAAAAGACTAATATTGACATCTCTATCATAGGAACCAATCGGAATGAGATTCATCTGAAATTTTTCATGCTCCTCTTTTGCCTCTAAACCTGTCTCTAAGTCAGCAAAGCGATAATAATCACCAAAAGAAAAAACCTCTTCAAAGACATTTTCCATCTTGGAGACAAGTGTTTCTAAGCGAACACTCTCTTCATGAGTAAAATCATCAAAGGAATATTTTTCGCGATGAACAAAAAAAATACTCCCTTCTTTTTCCTCTAACTGAAAAATATCATCAGACCAGATAATCTTCTCTGCAAACACTGTCTGAATAGAAAAGAGAAAGAAAAGAAAAAAGAAAATATTTTTCATTGATTTATCCTTAACCAAAATTAAAACTCAAAATCTATGGTCAAGTTCTAGATATTTTTCACTTTTAATTCAAGGAATACTAACTTCTTTATTAAAAGACCAAGCATTCCCATAAAAAAGTTTTGTTGGATCTTTGGGATCCCATGAAACATCAATCGCCGATAGCTTATTATTTCTTATATGAAAATAAGTAAAATGACCTCTCCCATCAGGATTGTATTCTTTATAATAAGGAGATCCCACATTAAAAATGGGTATATTATTTTTTGTGTAAAGACCTGTGTTGTGTGCATGACCATGAAGATAAGAAATCACATTATAATCTTTAACAACATCGAGGAACTTATCTCCCTCCTCTTGAGTCCACCAGCGGTCATGATCCCAATCAGAAATAAGTCCATAGTGACCAATAATAACAACACCTTTATTGCTATCTCCTACAAACTTATCAAGATCATTTCTTAAAAAATCTAAAGCGTTATAAGGATCATAAATATTTTTTTTATTTTTTGTTTTTTCATTTGATGGTTTCAAATTTACTTGAACAAAATGGATATTATCCCAATCAAAAGAATAATGCCCATTTCTGCTATAGTTTGTAATTTCCGGACGATACTTATTTCGCTCTCTTACATAGCGTATGGCGGGATGATTAAAAACTTTATAGCAAGGATTGCTCCATTCATAATAATCATGGTTTCCCCATCCTTCATAAAGAGGTAACTTTAACTTTCTCTCCCCACACATCCCATAAATTTCTTCAAATTTCCTAATTTCATTTTTTTCAAAGCATCGACCATCTCGACCATTTTGAGTAATATCACCGGCCATAATAACACCGCGGACATTCTTAACCTCGTGACTCTCTCCCCTAATTTCAATTGTCCTTCCAAGAAAAGAATTGATGGCCTTTACTTGAAGATCATTTTGATCTTTTGATCCCCCACCTAACTGAGTATCACCAAAAGCAATAAAGGCAACATCTGTCACTCCCGCTCCTTCATGAAAATTTTTGACAGGATTTTTGTAGTTACTGCATTCTTTCTTAGATTTTTTAAAAGTTTTCAATAAACTATTATAGTAAACATCCTGACTTTTACTAAAACCACTTTTAGTAGTTTTGGTGATTTTTTCTTTTGATTTATTTAATTTTTTTTTGACTTTCTTCTTTATCTTTTTTGCCTTCTTCTTCGCTTTTTTAAAAATACTTTTTGCCTGAAGGTCATGAGAAGAAAATGGATGAAAAGGAAAGTCAGAAAGAAAGGTAAAAGAGAAACAAATAATAATTAAAGTTTTCATACTAGTTAAATCGGTTAACTAGTATGAAAACTTTAAGAAAAAATATTCTAAAGAGTGGGAAGAAAGTAAAAAACAATCAGCGCTGTAATCGTTGGAAAAAGAGCACCCAAGAGCAATTTTAGAGGTGAGATTCCATCTTCTCCAAAAGACGCTTTTAAAATTCCAAAACCCGCAGGGTTGGGAGCATTGGCAATAACTGTTAGACCACCACCAATAACCGCACCAGAGACGAGATTATATTTTGCACTTTCTGATAACTCCACAAGAGATCCTAAATATGTTAGGGCGGCATTATCTGTAAGAGCTGTTAAGGCCGTCGCACCAAAATAAAGTGTCAAGTCACTCATTTTTGTTAAAACTTCTTGCAACCACCATCCCTGCATTGAACCTAACGTCACAAGACCACCTAGGAAAAATCCAACTAAGAGCGATTCTTTTAATTTAACTTCTGTTTGATATTCTTGTGTCACAACTACAAAACCTAAAAAGAAAAGAAAGAGACCTAGGAAAAAAACCATATGATGGGCCGTATAAACAACCATTCCCATAAAAACCAAGTGAAAAAGCGTCACCCACCAAGGAGGATTAGGCATTTGTACTGCATTGTCTTCTTTTTTTGTCTCAGGCAAATCACCTTGAAGCTCTTTACTGAAAAGAAAAGAAATAATTGTTGTACAAAGAGAAACAATGATAATGGCCTTATAACCAAAGTGATGAAACATATAGTGAAGGTCCCATCCCCATTTTGAGGCCACCATTAAAACAGGAGGAGCAGCAAAATGCGTCAGTGTTCCACCGATAGAAACGTTCACAAACAAAAGACCAATGGTTGCATACTTAAATTTATCTGACATTCCTCGACTAAAATAATAGTTCAGAAGAATTAAGGCCGTTACCGTCATGGCAGCAGGCTCAGTAATAAAAGAACCAAGAAGTGGTCCAAAAATAAGAGCAGACATATAAAAAGAGCGCTTGCTACCAAAAGGAAAAATTTTTGAACATCCTCTAATAACATTTTCGGCCAAGAGAATTACTGGCCGTGTTGCTGCCATACACATAATGACAAACACAAAAGCAGGCTCTGTAAAGTTAAGCCCTTCTAAAAAGTGGATGGCACCACCAATAACTTTATGATCGGCGTCGTAAACCACAAACCCTTCTACAAAAGAATAAAAAATAAGAAAGATTGCCGACCAAAGACCAAAGACAGCTTCCACTTCTCCTAAAAAATGGAAGAAGTTTTCACCAACAGATCCTTCGGGGTATTGATGAGCAATATGCTCAAACTTTTTCACCATAAAAGTGTGGATAATGGCCAGACCAAACAAGATGGTCGCCACCAGCTGGACGAGCGTAGGATTCATAAGATTCACCTTTTTTTACAATGTTATACGTAACGCTTCACTATACAATTTCTTATAATCTGGCGCATCGGCGACCTAAGGAAAAGGTTGAGTAAAATTTGTAACTTGTTGAAAAAAGAGAGAAAAATGTCTTATTGGCCGTCGTTGCCGATAGAGGCCACAGGACAGGCATCCATTTGTTCTTCGCAGAGCGCTATTTCTTGCGGCGTTGTAGGTTGTTTTTTGACGAAGGCATTACCATTTTCGTCCTCAGCAAAAAACTCAGGAGCGCCCGAATAGCAAACATTACAGGCAATGCAACCTTCACCTTTATCGTCATCTGGATCCGTGCAGTACCAACTTCCCGCAATATTTTGTTGATGCTTTTTATTTTTATTAGACATTGAAGACCCCTTGTGAAAAATGTATCTTTTTATATACTCAGCAACCATCGTCTATACCAGTATTTTTTTATCAGCTACAAAAAATGATAGGGAGTCTTCATGTTAGAACAGTCAATTATTGAAAAAGTTAATCAGTGGATCAACAGCTCCTTTGTTGAAGATGCTTCTAAACACGAAATCCAAGATCTCCTCCAAAAAGAAAACAATCAAGAGCTCACAGAGCGTTTCTACAAGAACCTAGAATTTGGAACGGGCGGTATGCGCGGTATTATCGGTGCAGGGCACAACCGCATTAATATCTATACTGTTAGGCGCGCCGCCCTTGCACTGAGTAAGGCCCTCAAAAAGAACGACGCTGTGGCCATTAGCTATGACTCGCGCCGATTTTCAAAAATTTTTGCTGAGGAAGTAGCACAAGTGTTGGCGGCCCAACAAATCAAGTCTCACTTATTTTCACAACTCACCCCAGTCCCCCTACTCTCCTATGCTATTCGCCAGCTTAAGGCCCAAGCAGGTGTCATGATTACGGCCAGTCACAACCCTATCAATTATAATGGAATCAAAATCTACTGGGATGACGGCGCACAAGTTACTCCTCCCCACGACAAAATTATCACTGATTTTTATGAATCTATTGATGCTTCTTCAGACATCAAAAGAATCTCTTTAAAAGAAGGGATGGAGACCAAGCTCATTGACTACATTCCCACTTCCCTTATTGATGCTTACGATGAAATGGTTATGGGCCAATTGCCTCAAACAAAAAAATTCTACGAAACTCAATTTCCTGAAGAGAAAAAACTTAAAGCTGTCTATACGCCTCTCCATGGAACAGGACGCCTTTTTGCTCGCGATTTGATGAAAAAGTGCCACTATCAGATGAGTCTTGTCAGCTCTCAAGAAATGCCTGATGAAAACTTTAGTACCGTTAAAACGCCGAACCCTGAAGATCCTAGTGCTCTTGAGCTGGCCGTCACAGAGATGATTCAGACGAAAAGTCATGTCTGCTACGGAACGGATCCCGATGCTGATCGCTTGGGCGTTGTTCTCAATAATAATGGCCACCCTTATTATTTAACGGGTAACCAGATCGCGCTGCTTATGCTTCACTATCTTTTTACCCATAAAGAAAAACCGGCCAACAAAAATCTTGTTGTCTTAAAATCCATCGTTACTTCATACATGCAAGATAAGCTCTGTGCTCATTTTGGAGCGCGATGCATTAATACATTAACAGGCTTCAAGTGGATGTGCGGGGAGCTTAAAAAATTAGAAGAGAAAAAAGAGAATTTTGAGTTTCTCTTTGCCAGTGAAGAGTCTTTTGGTCAGCTCATTCATCCTCACTCGCGCGATAAAGATGCCATTAGTTCCATGGCCTTATTTAGTGAAATTGTTCAAGATTGCTTAATTCAAGGCAAAAGTGTTCTCTCGTATTTAAGTGAAATTTATCGCGAGTTTGGTTATTACACGGAAGATCTTCTTTCCGTGAACTATGAAGGACAACAGGGACAAGAAAAAATTAAGCGCATTATGGATTTTTTCCGCAACAACTATCAAAAATTAGATTTTCTTAAAGTTGAAAGTCTAGAAGATTACTTAGACGATGGTCATGGAATGCCTAAAAGCAATGTTTTGGGACTTATTCTCGAAGGAAATAATCGCCTTTATCTTCGCCCTTCAGGCACGGAACCAAAAATTAAATTTTATCTTATGAATGTTTATTCTGATTTCTCAAGTCTTGAAGAGAGTGAAGGAAAAGCAAAAAAAGACTTTGAATCCACTAAACAGAGAATTCAAAGTCTTATTAAAGATATTTAGCTTTTTACTTCTTAGTTTGACTGAAGTTGTGCCAGAAGTTGATTGCCAATGGCCAGTGATGTGGCCGTTGCTCCACCAGCAGTTGTAATGGCCGTACCAATCGTTGTACAAACTTTTGATGTATTTGTTCCGCTAGCACAATAATCTGTATAAACTGTGCTTGCTGCCGCTCCAACAGATGTTTTTGAATCATCATTTGCTGTGGCCACAAAATTCGTGAGGGCCGCTTCCATTTCAGCTTGTGTTGGCTTTGTACTGGCCGTTACTGTTACACCTGATCCTGCCGCAAGGGCCATATCCGTTGCTACTTTGGCCATTTGCGAGACCATGATAAAACCAGTTACTGCTGAAAGATTACAATCTGTCACTGCTGTTGAAATGGCCGTCGCAGAATCAAAAGTCATCACTCCCATCATACCAAGAAGTGAATTTCCCGTTGTTCCCGTCACATCTCGTCTTTCAAGGGCCGTTGCTATTTGAGTGGCCGTAAGTCCTTGGGCCAAAAAGTCGGCCGAACAACGAATGGCATAAGAATCTGTTGAAGTGTGACCGGCCACAATATTTTTGCAGTTTCCTGCGGTGGCGGCCGTTGCATTATTGAGACAAATTTGTGCCGCATTGATGGCATTTTGCTCATCTGACTCACAAGAAGTAAGAGAGAGAAGAAGTGCTGGCATAAGTAAATATTTGAATTTCACGTAATAATTCCTTCGTTAAAAATTAGAAATTTAGAAATAAAGAGCAAATTTAAACATATTGACTCGGTTTTCTTTCTTCCCATCTTTTGTCCCTACTTCTTCACCGTAAGTGGCAAACTCAAGCAAATACCAAAGAGTTTGAAGAGAAACACCGGCCGTTAAATAACCTTGATTCAACCCCATCATGAGGCTTGGATGGAAGTGCTCACCCATATCAATTTTCCATTCTGTTCCCGCATGAATTGTTTTCATTAAATTGGCATTTTCATGACCAATGTCGCGAAGATCAAAAGCAAAAGAAGGTTTAAAGCGCCACAATTTATAAAGCTGATAATTCACCCCAAGATCAATGCGCGTTTGAGCATCTGGTGGATTTGAAGAGTTATCATTAATTAAATGAAGATCTTGTTTGTAGCCTGTATTGAAAAAATTTCTAAAAACGACAGCAGAAGAAAGGCGACTTCCTGAATCAAAGTCTTTGTGGTGAAGAAAACCAAGATCCGCATCAAGACTAACTCCCTCTTGAGCATAATCAGATTTAACCACATCTTTGTTTTGCTCATAATCAATAAGAGGAACCACCCGTGCAAAATAAGCGTGATAAGTTGCTTTTCCTGTTACCCCTACTCGTAGTCCTGGAGTCACTGAATCCATACTCCAAGCATGACCGTAAGCAAGTGTTGTGTGTTCTGTCACTTCGGCCTTAATAGTTGGTCCAATTTGTTTATCGAGTTTTAAGCTCAAACTTCCATCCAAAGGAATGAAAGCAAATCCACTTTGTGGTTTGGTATAATGAAAAGAAAGAGTATTGAGACGGGCATGATAATAATTGCCGTATTTTGATTCAACTAAGCGAGTAAGCTCTGTTGTCCTTGCACTACCTGATTGACTAGAGGCACTTCTCAAATCTTTATAAAGATCGGCAATAGAATTATCGCCTGTGGAAGCACCATAAGTAAGAAGATTAACTACAAGAGATTTATCTTCTATATCGTAGAGACCTGCCGGATTGTAGAAAAGCGTATTGTAATCACCACCAACAGCACTAAAGGCACCACCCATGGCCATGGGACGAACTCCAATATATTGCTGATTAATAGAGTAAAAGTTTCGCTCATTGGCAAAGCTTGGCGCCACTAAAAAAGAGAGGGCCAAAAGGAAAGAAAATTTTTTCATTTTTAAAAAAA
>CALDHR010000046.1 GCA_937898585.1 uncultured Oligoflexia bacterium | reverse complement strand
GTATTGGCGAAGCGTGCTTTTTTCAGCAAAAAAAAGTGAGGCCACAAGAACAGAGAAGATAGGGGAAAGATTTTGTAAGGTAACGGAAAGCCAGAGTGGCAGATGCTGAAGTGTCCAAAAATAGATAATTAGAGAAAAAGAGCCAAAAATTCCTCGCAGCATAAGAAATTTTTTATTGTGTCCCAAGAGTTCTTTAATGTTTCCCTTGCTGAAGATAAGACAAAGGATAAAAGAGATAAAAGCACGAAAGAAGGCCACTTCAAAAGAACCAAGGTGTTTAAGATGCTTTACCATCACATTCATTAAAGTAAGACAGAGGGAAGAAATAATAATGAAAGTGATGGCGCTATTTTTCATTTTTTATTCAACACTGCATTGGCAATGATTTTCTTTATAGAGGCAAGCATACCCCATAGCACCTACTCCTGGAACAGGAAGAATAGGAAAACAGAATTTTCCATGAATTTGAGAGCGCAAAAAGCGGCCACTAATAGAGCGGCAATATTTACCACATTGTTCTCTTGAGCTGTAAGTATCACTGTGGTTTCCCTTGGGCATATCAAAAGGAACACCGTAAAAAATTTTTTCCACAATAGTTGAGGCAAAAAGAGTTGTAGAGAGAGTGAGAAGAAAAGAGAGAGTCATGAGTTTTTTTTGCATAGAGGATCTTCCTTGGTCTGAATTTCTGTGTTGATGTGAGGAAAATAGACCCATTGAAAATAAAAAACAATTATTTTTTAGGCAAATTTATCTTCTTGGTGAGTTGCTCAAAAGAAGTGCTATTTTTAAGAAGGGAGGAAATCTTATGAAAACAATAGGACTTTTAACTTTGTTACATTTAGGAAATATTTTTGCTTTCGAGAGACCTATCTATCGGATGTATGATGGCCAAGAGGCTTATAACTTTAGATCTCAACCTATGAGCAAGTGGAGTGAAAATGATGTTAAACAATTTATTCATCTCATGAGGTTTGATGAAGCAGAATTAAAAGAAATTAAAAAAAGTAAGAGTGAAAACTTTTTTGATCTTATGTATTTCGTTATGATGAATGAAAAAAAGATGCCTGATAGTTACAAAAAAATTAGTTCCTATCTTTCTGGGCATAGGGATCTTCAGAAAATGATCATTCAGCATCAAGAAAGTAGACAAGGAATAATGGCCACCTCTGCTCATTGTCTCGGAATTAATTTTGATGAGCATGGATCTCTTGGGATTGCAAAAAAGATGTCAAAATTTCCTCTTATTCCTCTTGTTGATGTGAGAAATGCTAGAGATGCAGAATCACTTTTTTTTCATTTATTAGAAAAAAAAGAAGGGAAAACAAAAGAAGATTATCGCTTGGCCTATGAAGAGATGAGACAAGTTTTTAAAAGACAGCAATCAATGGTTGAAAGGCTGGAGCATATAAAACAAAGTCACCAACTTATTTCGTTAAGTAAAAAAGATCATAGACATAATTTCTTCATGTTTGAAAAGGGTAAACAGTCCCTAGATCCATAATGGTTGTCAGTTCATCTAAAGCAGTCATTCCTTCTTGAATAAGTTTAGGATCGCGCAGATCATCGGGGGCCAGGCGATCGCGATAGTGCTTTTCCACCCATTTTTTTAAATCAACAAAAAGATCATCTGACATAAGAGTGCGAGGATTAACCGCCTTCTTTTCTTCTGGAGTTAAAACAACTCTTAGCCTCAAACAGGCGGGTCCGCCTCCATTTTTCATAGATTGTTTCACATCAAAAATGCGCACTTCTTTAATGGGATGATCCATTTTTACTAAGTCTTGCAGATATTGATGTACGGCCTGATTTTCTTCACATTCACGCGGACAAAAAAGGGCCATATTACCCGACGGCATGGTGACAAGTTGGGAGTTAAAAAGATAAGAGCTGACAGCATCGGCAACAGAGACATTTTGGCTTGGAACTTTCACCATGTGAAATTCACTTTCTCCAAACTTTTGCTTTATTTCTTGAAGAACTTGCTCCGTATGAGCAAGGGCCTTTTCATGATAAAAATAGACATTTTGATTGCCTACGCTAATAACATCGTTGTGAAAAACTCCTGCATCAATGACAGCAGGATTTTGTTGTGCAAAAATTATTTTTTGGGGATCAAGGTTATGCAAACGAGCAATGGCCTCACTGGCCTCTAATGTCTGTCGGGCCGCAAATTTTTTAGGTCCTGTAATAGAGCTATTAAAAGAAGAGCGCCCATAAACGAAAAACTCAACACCTTCTTCACCATAGTGACGGCAAAAACGAGTGTGATTAGCGGCGCCTTCATCGCCAAAGTGTTGGCCGTGGATAAGAGCATCGTGAATGGCAAAATATTTTTCATTTTTGAAGGTAGCGCGCAAAATAGCAGACGTTGTTTTGGATTCTATTCTTCGATGAAATTTCTCACTGAGATTGGCCGTGGTGATATGAACTTTTTTATCATGGCAATCACTTGAGGGGGAGACGGTGGCCGCATTGGCCGCCCACATAGAAGAGGCCGAATAGCAGGCGCTCAATAAGTGCGGGGAAGACTTCCAGGCCTTTTCAATGATTTGTTCATCAGAACCAGAAAAGCCTAAGTCGCGTAAAATCCAGGTGGCCGGTCGTTGTTGAGGAGCAAGGACTCCTTGAGTAAATCCCATATCAGTGAGGGCCTTCATTTTCATGAGACCTTGAAGAGCTCCTTCTTTAGGATTGGAAATGTCTTTTGAATTGAGAGTGGAAGCAATGTTACCAACAGAGAGACCTGCATAATTATGGGTGGGACCGACGAGTCCATCAAAATTAGCTTCAACAGCAGCGGTAGAATTTTTTTTCATGGAGATCCTTAGAGAGAAGATTAATTAAATTGAAAAATATCTTTAGGATGGACATGAGCGTAGCGTTTCATTTTATTGCGCAAAAATTTAAGTTTGAGAAGAAAATCTTTATGCTCTTCGATTTGATTAATTTTCTGAAGGCGTTTAATTTCTTTTGTGAGGTAAGGGCGAATTTCATGGGAGATAGCAGCGAGTCCAGAAAGAAGATAATTGTCACCTTGATAGGTCAGATAGTGTCCTACAAAAAGATCTTTTTCGATGAGACCAATATTGGCCTTATCTTGTGTTAAGACAACTTTCTTTTTGTGAAGAAGATCTTCTAAAACAATTTTCTTGCGAAAATTAATTTTTGAAAACTCGAAAAGAGAGAAAGTTGTTGTCAGTAAAGATTTTGCGACATGATCTTCTACTTTGTGGTGTTCGATATAATCTTGGAGGATACTTTTCTTCAGATAGGGACAGTGAAAATCAAAAATAAACCAATCGTAAAATGAATTAATGCGCGATTCATAATCTTCATCTTCGTCGTTGGGGCCACCCTGTTTGGGTAAAGTAGAGATCTTTTCCCGCAAGAAGGTGCTTCTGCTTTTTTTCAGAAGTATAAAGGGAGATGATAGAGTCTAAATGTTTTGCGATATCTGGGTGCATAGGAAAATTTGCCTCGTATTCATTGACTGTAATCTATCTATTTATCCTCGTCTACTTTTAGAACAGCAAGGAAGGCCTCTTGGGGAATTTCCACGCTGCCCACCATTTTCATGCGCTTTTTTCCTTCTTTTTGTTTTTCAAGAAGTTTTCGCTTACGGCTAATATCCCCTCCGTAGCATTTAGCAAGGACGTTTTTACGCAGGGCCTTCACTGTTTCACGGGCCACAACTTTTGCCCCAATGGCCGCTTGGATGGCGACGTCAAACTGTTGGCGGTCAATAATTTTTTGCAGTTTTTGGGTTAAATCTCTGCCGCGGTAGGGTGCGTTGCTGCGATGACAAATAGTAGAAAGTGCATCGACGGCCTCTGTGTTGATGAGGATATCCATTTTAACGAGATCGGCCTCGCGAAATTCTTTAACTTCATAGTCCATGGAGGCGTGACCTTTACTGAGTCCTTTGAGGTGGTCGTAAAAATCAAAGACCATCTCAGAGAGAGGTAAGTCATAAATGAGTTGAACGCGCTCTTCGGTAATATAGCGGATTTCTTTTTGCATTCCGCGGCGATCTTCGCAGAGTTTAATAATGCGACCAAGATAATCGTTAGGTAAATGAATAGAGAGTTCGGCAATGGGCTCTTTAATTGATTCAATAAGACTTTGATCGGGCAAGAGAGAAGGGTTATCCACCATCAAGGTTTCTCCTTTGACAGTGATAACTTCATACTTGCAAGAAGGCGCCGTGCAAATAAGGCTTAGACCAAATTCGCGCTCAAGGCGTTCTTGGATAATATTCATGTGCAGCAGGCCCAGAAAACCACACCTCATTCCGTGACCAAGGGCCTGTGATGTCTCAAGCTCGAAGCTAAAAGAAGCATCGTTAAGGGCGAGTTTTTCCATAGAATCTTTAAGGAGGGCGTAATCGTTGCTTTCCACCGGAAAAATTCCGCAAAAAACCATGGGACGAACTTCCTTGAAGCCTGAAAGGGCCGGAGTTTCAGGGCGATTGGCGTTGATGATGGTATCGCCAATTTTAACATCTTTAATATCTTTGAGTCCGCAAATCACCATGCCTACTTCACCAGCACCGAGTTCACTGATTTCAGTGTAGTAAGGCGTATTGATTCCTAGTTTTAAGACTTCAAACTGTTTTCCTTCATGCTTGAGGCGAATATTTTCTCTCACCTTCATTCTGCCATTAAAGACGCGAACGAGAAGCACCACACCTTGGTAAGGGTCAAACCACGAATCAAAAATAAGGGCCTGAAGTCCCATGTTAGGATCAATTTTGGGACAAGGAATTTTGTGGACGATTTCTTCGAGAAGTTCGTCAATTCCAATGCCTGCTTTAGCGGAGACGCCGAGGGCCTCAGAAGCATCAAGGCCAATAATGTTTTCAATTTCTTCGCGCGCATTTTCTACGTTGGCATGGGGAAGATCGATTTTATTGATAACGGGAAGGATTTCGAGGTTAAGCTCTAAGGCCATATAGACGTTGGCCAGCGTTTGGGCCTCAACGCCTTGAGAGGCGTCCACAATGAGAAGGGCCCCATCACAAGAGGCCAGAGAACGGCCCACTTCATAGGCAAAATCCACATGCCCAGGCGTATCGATAAGATTGAAATAGTAAGTATTTCCATCTTTGGCGTGATAAGTAAGGCGAACTGTTTGGGCCTTAATGGTGATTCCACGCTCTTTTTCCAGGTCCATATTATCGAGAAACTGCCCCTTCATTTGCCGTTTTTGAACGAGCTTGGTGGTCTCAATGAGGCGGTCGGCCAAAGTAGATTTGCCGTGGTCAATGTGGGCAATGATAGAAAAATTGCGAATAAAGCGAATATCCATGGAATAACAATCCTTAAAAAAAACTTGTACTAACAATCAATTGAGGGGGATATACCACGAAGATGATTCCTTTGTCAGAGAGTTTCTATGAATTACGTCGGTTATGATGGTTTAGAGCAGCGTTATCCTTTTTTAAAGAGTTCTTGTTTGCCCAGTTTAGTGATTTTTGGTCCACCGGGTGCAGGGAAGAGTCATTTGGTGAAATTTGTGGCGCAAAGAGAACAGCGGCAAAGTGGGCGACGCATTTTTTATTTTAACTCGGCCTCAGATTCTTTTAGTGAGCTTAAAGATAATCTTCAGCAGTTGAAAAAAGAGCGCAGTAAATCAACGCTCTTTTCAAGAGAAGAAGAGACGATTCCCCTTGTGATTATGGATGAAATTCACCGCCTCAATAAAGCGCAGCAAGATTTTTTACTGGGACCCATTGAGGCAAAAGAGATAATTTTGCTGGCGACGACGACGGAAAATCCGGCCTATGCTCTTCGGCGCGCGCTGATTTCTCGCATGCAGCTCATTGAGCTTTCGGGTCATAGTGAGGAGAGTTTGCGAGAAGTTGCTAAAATTAAAGCAGCAGAACAAAAGAGAATTATTAGTGAAGAGCGGCTCGATGTTTTGTTGAAGTATGCTGGAGGTGATGCTCGCTTTGTGGAGTTGGCCCTTGAAATTGATGAAAATCTTTCTCATGAAGTTTTTGAAAAACTCCTGCAGCAAAAAGCGCGCGATTACGATGCTGCGGGGACTAGGCATTACGATGTCATTTCGGCCTTTATTAAATCCATGAGGGGAAGTGATCCTCAAGCGGCCATGCTCTATTTGGCAGTGATGATTGACGGCGGAGAAGATCCTGTTTTTATTGCGCGCAGGATGATTATTTTTGCAGCAGAAGATGTGGGTAATAGTGATCCGATGGCCCTTAGTGTGGCCATGAATGCTTGCTTAGGAGTGGAAAAAGTAGGGATGCCCGAAGGGCGCATTTTATTAGGCCAGGCGGCCAGCTATCTTGCTTCAACAACAAAGAGCAATGCCAGCTATCTTGCGATCAATGAAGCACTTGCTTATGTGAAAGAAAAATCGACGATTAGACCTCCTTCTTTTTTACGCAGTAAAGAATATTTGTATCCTCATGATTATCCTCATAGCTACGTCAAACAACGCTATACAGAAGAAGAAAATCTACCGCGTTTTTATCGGCCAAAAGAGAGTGGGCATGAACGCTTTTTTAAAAGCAAGTTAGAGGGGTTAGGAAATTGATTTGATTTTTATTCTTGGCAATTATTAGATAGATCTGATGAATTATCTAAATAAGACAAATAGTCGATTTTTTTTCCCAGCTCTTCTTTTCCTTTTACACAATAGAGAAACTTGCATTTAGAGGGATTAACAGGAGATGCTTTTTCGCATTTTTTTAAGGCAATTTTTTTTGCAAGTTTTTTAGGACCAGGAAGAAGAGGAGAGTCTGGAGTATAAAGCGTGTTTTTGTAGACGCGAAGGTAATCAGTAAAAGCGCATGTCCAATAAAAAGAAGGGGCGCTAAGAGACTTTGCATTGATTGTGGATGAAATTATGGCAAAGGCAAAAAAAAAGACAACTGTTTTCATGAAAATTATTCTCTGGTTTGATTGATTAAATTTCGTAACATAATCATCTGATTTTCTGCAATGAATTTTATATTCTCAGATAAAAAGTTCATTATAAGAGATTTTAACTTAACTTCTTTTATGTTTATTCAAAAACTTCAGTGCTCACTACCATTAAGTAATAATCGTGAGCGCTGTCTTTCCCTCGAACAGGAATAACTGTGGCATGACCTGCAAAGATATTCTCTTCAACATCTGTCTCATGCCCTTCTTCATCCATCTGTTTTACAGTTTTTGTAATAATGATTTCGCTGTTTTCAATTTTAGATCGTCTCTTGATGGCCAAAGCAAAGGCAGAGCTAATACTTTCGGGAACCTTTGATTGCTTAAGAGATTTATCTAAAACATCTTCACTCCTCACACCTAAAAGAGAGAAAAGAGCACTGTTCATATAGATAAGTTCTGTTTTTGCATTGGCCACCAAAACGTAGAGTTTAGATAAATTGGCCAAAGCATCAAATTTTCGCCCTTCAATGAGAATTCTCTCGGAACGAAGTTGTTCAAATTTTTTAAGATTAGTAATCATCTTATTCATTTCTTGGGCCATCTCACCAAGCTCATCATCTTGGTTGTAAAAAATAGAAATATCAAAGTTACAATCTTGAAGCTCACGAATAGCATCGTTGATTTTTTTAAAAGGAAGGGCAATTTTACTGGGAATAATAAGTCCCAGTAAGAGTGTTGCAAGAAAAGTTAAAATCAACGTATAAAGCATGTTGAGTTTCGTCTCTTCAATGATTTTCTTAATTTCAGCTTCTCTGTACCGCTCATGATCATAGGCCAAATTTTGAATTTCTGAAAAAGAGTCGAGAATTTTATCTGTCATATTGGAGACATCTTCAATCCAATTAATATTTTTAAAACTTCCCTTTTGAAGAAAAAACTTCACTTGATCAATATGTTGAGTCATGACAAAGGAGGCCCCCGTTCCACTCGAGGCGTGATCTGTTTGAATCGTTTGAATGATGGTTAAGAGGCGGTCACAAATCTCTTGCATCTTTTCTGTTATTTTTTCATCACCAGGAAGAGTGTAGAGTTTGCGCTGTTCTTTTATTAATTCAATAGTATAGGCACGCAAATCATCGATATAAATACTGACATCAAGATGAGAATCTTCGGGTTTAGAAATATTTTCAATATTCTGACTCATCTGTCCTAAAAAATGAAACACCGTCAGTCCAATGGCCAACACCATGACATTGGCCAAAGCAAAACAAAGCATAATGCGATTTTTCAGAGAAAGATTCATAACAAGTCCTTTTGATTTTTATACTAATTTTCTGAAAGATCCAAAAAGAGTCGGTTGAAATTCTCATCACTTCCCACTAACACAACCACATCATCGGAATTGAGAATATCCATCGGAAGAGGGTTATCATTAATTTCAACGCGAAAGGCGGCCTTTCCTTCTTCTGTAATATAAGGAACTCTTTTTTGAGTAGCGATAATGTTAAGGCCATACTTTTGTTTTACTTGACCTTCAACAATCGTTTTTCCATCAAACTTTTTACCTAGTTTTAATTCAACAAGTGAATGCCCTGAAGCAAAGTTATAGCGCTGAAGAACATGAGGTGCGACAATTTTTGAAGCAATAATATCCCCCATCTCTTCTTCCACTTTGACAACTTCACTGGCACCAATTTCCTTTAAAACATGTTCGTGAATATGACCATTGGCCCGAGCAATGACTCGCCCTACACCAAGCTTTCGCAACATGGCCACAACCAGAATACTCATTTGAATATTCTTTCCAATGGCCACTAAGGCAATATCAACATCTGAAATATTAATGGAGCGCAAGGCCTTTTCGTTGGTAGCATCGAGGCCATAGACTTGAGAGACATTGTCTTTAATGGCATCAATGAGTTTTTCTTCTTTATCAATGGCGATAACCTCAGCGCCTTTTTCGTAAATTTTCTTGGCAGCTGTGGCCCCAAAAGTACCAAGCCCAATAACGGCAATCAACATAGAAGATTTCCTTTTTTAAATAAACTTAGCCAACAACAACTTTTCCTTCAGGAAAATCAAAGTTTCCATCCATGGGTGCTCTATGACCAATGGCCAAAACAGTCGTCAGAGGACCCACTCGACCAATAAACATTAAAACCATCACAATGGCCTTTCCTATTTCGGTTAAATTGCTGGTGACATCTAGTGATATGCCAACGGTTCCTATGGCACTGACGCACTCAAAGAGTAAGGAGAGAAAAGGAGTATCTTGCTCAAACTTCATGAGAAGAAAAATGAAAAAAGTAGTAATCAGCATGGAAATAATCGTAAGGGCCGTCGCTTTGACGACAATAATATTGGGAACACGTCGGTTAAAAATATCCACTTGTTCTCGGCCACGGATAGTGGAAAAAATAGAACGAAGTAAAATAGCAAAAGTTGTGGTTTTAATCCCTCCCCCCGTAGATCCTGGGCTGGCCCCAATGAACATAAAAATGGTGAGAAGATAGATGAGATGAGGGTGAAAGCTGGTAAAGGGAATTGTATCAAAGCCGGCCGTTCTCAGAGTAATGGCCTGAAAAAGTGAAATTTGAAGTTTTTCCCAAAGAGAGTAATTACTCAAGGCATGCATATATTCACCGAAAAAAATCACCGCCCATGCAGCGACAACAAGAGAGAGACTGCTGAGTAGAACAATTTTAGTGTGAAAGGTGAGTCTGGAAAAATTTCTCTTGCCGGAAAAAATACCTTTAAGCTCTTTAAGGACGACAAATCCGATCCCGCCTAGCGTGACAAGAATAGCAATAACCCCTTGGACAAGAGGGTTGGTGGCATAGTTTTCAAAAGAGTTTTGAAAAAGAGAGATGCCTGCATTACAAAAAGCAGAAATAGCATGAAAAAGACCGTAGTAAAAGGCCATACCAAAATCGTGTCCTTCAAAAATAAAGGCCATAGTGAGAATAATGGTCCCCCACAGCTCAATGATAAAAGTATATTTGATGATATCCATAATAGTGCGCAAGAGATCTTCAAGACTTGAAATATCGAGAATATCTTGAATGACAATGCGCTCCTTAATGGCCATCGAGCGACCAAGAAGAAGAGTTAGAGATGCATAGAGAATCATCATGCCAAGTCCGCCTACTTGAATCAAAAGAAGCATCACAATTTGACCAAAAAAAGTTAAATCTCCTCCTACTGAAATAGTAGAAAGCCCCGTTACGCAGACGGCCGAAGTAGACATAAAGAGGGCGTTAATAAAGCTAATACCATAAGGGCCTGTTGAAGAGATGGGGAGCATGAGAAAAAAGGAGCCGATAATAATAGGAAGAGTAAAAGTTAAAAGTAAAAGCTGGGCCGGCCTTAATTTAAAAAAACTGGGGATGCGCACAAATTGGATTTTGCGCACAGAAGCAAGACCAAATTTATGACGATAGTTAGAAATAATAAGATAGGGAAAGTGAACGAGAGAAAGCCAAAACATAAAGTCAGCATCTCCCCACATAGAAATGGAGGCGAGAAAAATAATAAGGTCCAGCATATAAAAGCGCATAAAGTGCTCGATGGACTGTTCGCGAAGATAGTTAAAAATAACTTGAAGAAAGAAAACAAGAGGGATGGTATTTTTTTGAAATTCAAAAAAGAAACTCAAAATTTCCTCTGGTAGGGAGGGGAAACTTTGCTTAAAGTCAGTGGCACTATAAAGAAAAATATAGAGGCCATTGTAGATGAATTCGATGAAAAAAGGGAGTTTGTCTAAAATTATCATAGTTGTTTGAATTATACTTTGCAACAAAGGGCCTGCAAACCTATTTTTCGTCGTGTTATAATCCGAGAAAAGCTGAAAAGCGAATGAGGGGGCCTTTTGAAGATAATTTTTTTCTTGTGCACTGTTTTTATTATGGGGTGCTCTTCTCTCTCCCAGCGGGAGGAGGAGAAAAAAAAAGGTGATGCTTACTTTGCCTATGGGTCAAATTCACTGGTGGAAAAAGATTATTCTTTGGCCATTAAAAATTTTTTAAAGGCCCTTGAATTTATTCCCGAAGATTCTAGATTGCACAATAACTTGGGGATGGCCTACCATTTTAAAGGACGAAATAATCTTGCAATGCGCCATTTAGAGAAGGCCATGGCCCTTGATAAGAAAAACTCTGACGCAAGGAATAACTTAGCTTCTCTTTATTTTCAGCAAAAAGAGCTGCAAAAAGCTGAAAAATTATATCAAGAAGTCTTGGAAGATCTCACTTATGAAGAAGTTTTTCGAACCTATTACAATTTAGGACTCATTGGATTAGAGAAAAAAAATAAGCAGCAGGCGAGAGATTTTTTTCAAAAGTCTTTAGGAGCAAATGAAAATTACTGTCCTTCTCATTTTCAATTAGGCATCCTCAATTTAGAGGAGGGAGAATATAAGCAGGCCATCACTAATTTTAAAGACTCTTCTCTTGGAACTTGCTATGACTCTCCTTGGCCAGTTTATTATCTAGGTCTCACTTATTATAAAATGGGAAATAAAAAATCCTCTCAGGCAAAGTTTAAAGAACTAAGTGAGCGTTTTAAAGAAAAAAAGTTTCAAGAACTTGCAGGCGATTATCTCATGCGCCTTGAAGCTCCCATGGAACAAAATGGGCACAGTGAAACAAAAGGTTGGAAGACAATAGGCAGTGGTTATAGAGGTAGCGAAGAAATTAATTTTTAAATGAAGGATAGTGCCATATGAGTAAAGAGGGTCTTGGAGAGTTTCTCAAAAAAAAGAGAGAAGAGGCCGGGATTTCCCTAAGGGATTTCTCCCATAAAACAAAAATAACATCGAGACAGCTTAAATCACTTGAAGAAAATAATTTAAGCGAGCTTCCTGATAAAACTTATATTAAAGGTTTTCTTAAGGCCTATGCTCGTGAATTTAAGTTGGATATTCACGAACTTTTTTCTCTTCTCGATAACTTATATTCTTCAGGAGAAGAAAGAGAAGAAGGAGAGAAAAGAGAAGAAGAGGATGCTGAGAGAGAAGAAGAAGATGAGATTGATGTCCAACCTGTGGGAAAGAGTATTGTTATTCTCAAAAGAGCTGCCATTGCCTCTTTTATTATCGGCGCTATTGCAACTTTTGTGATGCTTTTTAATAATTTTGTGGAAACCATTAAGCAAGAATCTTTAGAAGTCTCACAGCGCTCTAGCAATGAAGCTCAAAAAAGAGAAGAAGAAAGGGTCGCGATAGAGGAATCTGCGCAGGCCGTGGCCCTCGTTGCTGAAGAAGAAAAAGAAATGATCCCTGTTGCAGCAACAGCAATACCAGAAGTAATTCCTGAAGTGATCCCCACTGTAGAAACAGAAAAAGAAGAAGAAAAAAAAGTTGTTTTGCGCAAGGGAAGAAGGCCTACTTCAAAAATGATTAAAGAAGATGCCGAAGGGTTTTCGCCTATTCCCGATGAGTTGAAATCTTCTTTTAATAGTGAGAATTTTCACAATCTCTTAGTGATGGCCCAAGATGAAAACTGCTGGATTACCTATAAAAAAGATGATCAGCCCATTAAAGTTTTTACTTTGGAAAAGGGAAAGCATGTTCTTATTCAAGCAGAAGAGAGCATTCGCTTAGTCTTAGGCAATGCCAACGTCACTCGTATTTATTACAACGAAGAGATGGTTGATCCCAAGTCTAGCAGTGGAGTGAAAAGTTTTTATTTTGTCAAAGATGAAAAGATTAAAGATGTCCTTTATCCTCTTTTTGTCCATGAAGAAGGAAACGCCTACACCTCTGAGAATTACGCAGAGAAATTTAAAGAAAAAGTGATTATTGAGTAACTCGGAGTTGACTCCGAGATACTTATCATCAGAGGCCTATTCGTTTGTGCGATAATAAAAAATGGCCAGAATAGAAGTAAGCAGTGTAGGCATAAGCATATAGAGCTCACATAAATAGCTACTCTCTTTTCTCGCCATACTCAATGAAGTAAAGTAGAGAGAATAATAAAAGAGAGGCGCAAAAAAAGAGAGTAAATCAACTTTTTTTGATGGCCCTCGCCTACTTTGAATCCCAAAGAGAAGACCAAGAAAAATAAAAAGAGTTGGCTGAAAAGCATTATAAATTCTTTCCCAAAATTCAGTGACAATAAGCGGGTTTCGCTCTTTAAGATTAATGGATTGATAGAGAGTAGAGGTACTTTTCATGCTCTCTTTAGAAGCAACACCATTTTTAAACTGAGAGAGATCGATGGGAAAATCATAAGTATCAAAAAGAATTTTCTCAATGTAGCGGTGGTCGGGTGAACTTTTAGTGATACTTCCCTGATAAAGTTTAAAGCGCAACATCTCAATGGAAGCATCTTCCTCCTTACCTTCTTTGAGCAACTCACCCCTTTCGGCCATGATGATTTTCTCTTCATTTTCTCCAAATTTAGGCGATTTAATATGAATGAAAAGTTTCTCTAGCAGCTCTCCCTTGTTTTCAACATTTTGAGCAAAAATCGTAAAATGAGGAATTTCAAAATAAAACTGTTCTTTTTGAATACTTGAAAGCATTCCCTTTGAAGTAATATTGGCCGTGATTTCTTGAAATCGTCTGCGAGAAAGAGGAATAATCGTTTCTCCTAAAGAGAAAATAGTAAAAGTAAGAAGCAGACCTAAAAGAAGAAGAGGTTTGAAAATATCCCATTTTGCTAGTCCAAGAGAGCGCATGACAATGTACTCACTATCAAGCGACATTTTTTTTAAAGTATAGAGGGCCGCAAAGTAAGCAGAGAGAGGAATACTTAGAGGAAGAAAAGTATTTCCTAAGTGAAGAATCATCTCAGCAATAAGGAAAGCAGGAATTTCTTTGTTAATAATGATTTTAGTGAATTTAAAAAATTGGAAAGTAAGTAAAAAAACGATAAAGAAAGAACAGCTCGCTAAAAAAGGAAAAATGAAACTAGTGGCCAAATAGCGAGAGATGATACTTTTCAACGATATTCCTTATTCTTTAATGGAGACAAAGAAAGAGTAAAGGTCTTTATATAACTGTATTTTATAAAAGGGGCAATTGATGAGTGAAAAATTGAATTATAGCTTAACGACGAATGCGACAAGTAAGGCCTTAAAGGTAGTAGGCGTCTTTGAAGAGAAAGGAAGTAAGAAGAGCAGCTTAAAAAGTCACTATCCAACTTTCTTGGCCCATGAAACACGATCTTTTGTAGGAGAAAAAGGTAAATCTTTATTTACTACCGCCCATGAAGGAAGAGATGCCATTGTCTTTCTTGGCCTTGGGGATCTCAACAAGTTTAAAGTAGAAGATTTGCGGGCCATGATGAGCAGCTTTTTTAATCGCTACGCCAATGAAGGCTATAGTGCTCTCCATCTAGACCTTGAAAGCTTTGCCAAAAAACTGTCCCTTAAAGATGTTATAATGGGCATCGTTGAAGGTTTTGAATTGGGCCGTTATCGCTTTGATGAATTTCTCACGCGTCCTAAAAAAGATGCTGTCCTTAAAACTATTTATTTAGGTTTAAAGAGTAAAGATGCGACACTTAAAAAATTTTTAGATGAGCGCCTCTTTATCGCAGAATCTGTGAACTTTACCCGAGATCTTGTGAACCTTCCCCCTAATGAACTCTACAGCATCACCATGGTGGAGAAAATCGTTGGCGATGTGAAAAAAAATCTTCCCAAAGTAAAAGTGAAAATTTTAGATAAAGAGAAAATAAAAAAAGAAAAAATGGGATTATTCCTCGCCGTAAATCAAGGATCTCACTATCCTCCTCGCCTCCTTCACCTTGAATATAATCCTGCTAAAGGGACAAAAAATACAAAGCACATCTCTCTTGTAGGCAAAGGACTCGTCTTTGATTCAGGCGGTTATTCCCTCAAAGGTGGTGCCTCCATGATAGGAATGAAGGTAGATATGGCCGGTGCCGCCACTGTCTATGGGGCCTTTCGCAATGCTGTGAAATTAGGATCTCCTCACAAAATCTCTCTTTATCTTGGTATTACAGATAACCTCGTCTCCGAAAACGCCATTTTGCCTGACTCTATTGTTAAATCGCGAAATGGAAAGACAGTGGAAATTCTCAACACCGATGCAGAAGGAAGACTTGTCTTGGCCGACGTTCTCGATTATGCCATGGATGGAAAACCAGACTGCGTTATCGACGTGGCCACACTAACAGGTGCCTGTATGGCCGCCCTTGGTGAGGCCTGTGGAGTGATGGGAAATAATAAGGAATTTACTGATACACTTCTCCAGAGTGCTCATGAGGCCGATGAATTGATGTGGCCGCTGCCTATTTATGATCATTATCGCGAGAAAATGAAATCAAAGGTGGCCGACCTCAAAAATATTGCCGGTGTTGGGCAATACGCAGGGGCACAAACAGCGGCGGCCTTTTTAGAAAACTTTGTTAGTAAAGAAGTTAAATGGGCCCACATGGACATTGCAGGTGTCTCTGATGGAAGTGATTACTTGAGTTATTTCCCGCGCGGTTATGCCTCAGGGAGAATGGTGCGCACATTGTCGCATTTTTTACGTTATGGAAAAATTTAATCTTGTTTTACACGCACCTGAAATTCCAGGAAACACGGGCAACATTGGTCGAACGGCCGTTGCCCTCAATCTTCGCTTAATTCTCATTCGTCCGCTGGGCTTTTCTCTCGATGAAAAGTCCCTGCGGCGGGCGGGACTCGATTATTGGCAGCATGTGAATCTTACGATTTATGAGAGTTTTGATGATTTTTACGAAGGTGAAAAAATTGCATCTACACAGCAACTTTTCTTTTTTTCGCGTTTCACAAAGCAGTCTTTTTATGAGAGCAATTTAGAAGTCTCCTATGAAAAGCATGGTCCACTTTACATGGTCTTTGGGAGTGAAACAAAGGGACTCCCCGATTGTCTATGGGAAAAACATGAAGATCGCTTTTGGGGACTTCCCATGTATTCAGATAAAATTCGCTCATTAAATCTCGCCAATTGTGTCTGTGCCGTGGCCTATGAAAGCATGAGACAATTATTGGGTCTGAGGTAGATCATAGCGAATAAGGCGGTGCTTTGATTTTTGATAGCGACTAGAGATGACGCTAAAAATACTTTCATGCTCTGATACATTCACACTTGATTGAAAAGACTCCATCATTTTGCGTTCAATTAATTTTCCTTGTGTTACATCAAGCTTAATTTTTTCGCTTTTTTCTTTTTTGAGCCCATTTTTTTCAAGATCATCAGTAAGATCGGCAATTTCAAGATTGACGATGGGAATATCTACTTGACTCATATCCATCTCTTTATTGATGGCCTCAGTTATTTCTTTAGGAAGAGATTTGGAAGAATTTTTTGTTGAATCTAAAAATTGTTGCTTTATCGTTTGAATCGCATTGCTTTGATTTCTGGCCATAAATTTTTTAGCTTCACTTGTGTTCTCTTTGGTAAAATGATTGCCGAGACTAAAGAGATCATTTTTGATGGCCTTTTTATTTTCACTAATGAGTTCACTGTAATTAATTCCATTGGGAAGAGCTTCCAGTTTTTCAATGGCCGTCTCTTTTACTTTTTGAAAATAGGCCCTTTTTTCAATGATTGATCGTGCAATAGCATTCCCTTCTTTAATATTCCCCGTAGCATAAGATGAGGCAAGAGATCCTAGCTCTCCTGTCAATTCCTTGAAAGGGGCTGTATCAAGGTCACTTTTTTCCCCTACAAGATCAAAGCTATTTGTTTCAAATTTAGGTGTGCCTTGGCAGCTGTTGTTTTTTTTACAACTACAGTTGGTATCAGGGGTTAGATCACTTGACACACATCCTTTTCCATCGAGGATTCCTTTCTTTTTATCTTGTTTGAGCGTCTCATTAACAAAAAACTTTTGCATATCCTCGACAGAGGTGGTTGTAAGATTGGGATTGGTGGGACCAGGGGCAACTGTTAAATCCGTCAATAGATCTAAATCGGCACCAATATCTGTTTGACCTTCTTTTTTATTATTACTTTCAAGTTCGGCAAGTCGATCGGCCAATTTTTGCATTTTCAGGGCCCTTTCAAGAGTGAGACCTGCAGCTACAAAAGTTGAAGTCATAGCGACAGTAACAAATCCTGCGATAATATTAAAAAAAACGGCCCTTGTCATAGGATGATAAAGCATTTTATCAGCAAGCAGTGTTTTGACTTTTTTTAATCCTTTTGTTAATCCAAGAATAGGACCAGTCACACCCATTAACTTAAG
The DNA here is from genome assembly GCA_937898585.1 of uncultured Oligoflexia bacterium. Lineage (GTDB taxonomy): Bacteria > Bdellovibrionota > Bacteriovoracia > Bacteriovoracales > Bacteriovoracaceae > CALDHR01. The sequence continues at coordinate 3,487 of CALDHR010000046.1, read as the reverse complement.
CATACCAAAAACATTTGAAACTTGTGCAAGGGTGGAATCAGCATAAGCATTGGGAGTAAAAAAATTAATAATAGAAGAAGTGGTATCGCTACTATCTGTGGAACTTAAAGAGGGGCAATTTAAGAGCGAAAGATAGCGGGCCGACATCAGTGATTTTGTGGTGCTGGAATAAGATGAAACGCTAGAGCTGGCCTCTCCATGAAGAATTTCAGTTGTTGCTAAGGCAAGTTCTGCTCTGATAACTTCTTCATTTGAAGCGGCCGTACCAATTCCAACCGTAGCAACTCCTATAACGGAAACAACTGTATCCCCTGCAGCAATTTGTACTTCTGATTCAGCGACAGCGGCCGTTACATTTGCTTGGCCTTCAGTCATACAAGCACTTCCTTCATAAATAATATCGGCCTGTTCATCGGCTGTCTCTTCGCTTTCTTCTTTAGGTTTTCCCAATTGGGCCGTAGGAATAATAACATCACCTGCTTGATTACAGCATGCCACTTGAGAAGTAATAGGTGTTTGCATGGCCCCAATATATTCTTCACTCGCAGCAATGTCAGGTTCTGTGAGATCTAGAGCTGCGCAGCTAACACTTGTTGCTTTTTGTGAGGCCTTTTGTAAATCTTCAGAAAGAAAAAGAAGAACCATTTCAATTAAGGCCATGGCCTCTGCGGCTAAAATAGCATCAAGGTAAGCAGATATAAGAAGTCCTTTGGCCAGTTCTATACCAAACACAACATAGAGCAGGTCACGCATTTTTTTAACGGCCTTAATTTGTTCATTGTAGTGCTCATTTTTAACTTTTTGTTTTTTATAAACATCTTTAATCATGGCGCCTAAAACTAGATAGACGATGTAGAGAGCAATTTCTTCTACGAGATAGACAACGCTGGCGGTGACAAAAAGGACTGCCGATACGACTCGGTACCACTTGCAAGATTTTATCATCATAAAGCCAATAAAACCTACAATGAAAGTGACAAGGATTCCCACAATAGTTTGTACTAACATGGCGACAGAGATTCCTATATCATCATCAATTTCAACTTTTTTATTTTTCTTTTTTGTTTCATCTGCTGATTCAGTTTCTTCGTAGTGCTTTCCTTGATTTTCATAGGCGTAAACATCTGTACAGTGATAGAGAGTAAAAAAGAAAAGACTAAGAATCAGCGTTGTTTGTTTAAGTAGGTATGCCATAGGGGATGAATCGGCATAAAAAAGGCAAAACTTATTAAAAAGAATAGCTAGCGGAAACTTTTGTCATAAGGGTACTTAAGTTAAATTGTCCGGTTTTTCGCTCATTTCCCAGAGCATCAACAGTTCCCACTAATCCATCAATTTTAAAATTTCCGAGATGAAAAGTTGCACCCATAATAACAGAGGTAGAATCTTTCACACTGCGGTGTTTGTAGGCCGAACTATTTTGTTCAGAATAGAGGTTTTGTGAAATATTGCCTCGAAGGGTAAGCCATTCTTTGACGTAGGCCTCTAGGCCAATAGTGACGGGAACTTTCCAGAGATTTGTCTCATAGGCCACGTTAGCATTGGAGATTCTTTCATGAGTGGTGGATTTTGAAGTGAAGAGATACATATCGATGTAGATTTTGGCCTCTTCTGTGAGCCATAGCGTACTTCCACTGCCAAGGGTCCACTCAAAGTAGGTTTTTCTTTGTTCGAGGAGACCATCGTGTTCTCGATAGTAATCATATCCATTTTTTTTGAGAGTGGCGTGAAAGATATAGTCGTAGAAAGTGTAGCTAGCACCTAATGTGGTAGCAAGGTGTCCTTCAAATTTTGCACTGGAAGTCTCTCCTCCTTTGGATGTATCGATGGGGGTGAAATTGAGAAAAATTTCGTAGGGAGAATCGAGGATACCAAATTTTACTTCGAGGGTATTTTGCTCTTTTTGAGCGGTGCCAATGGGTCTATCAGTATTGTGTGAGGCTTTAAAGGAGATTCCCCATTTAGGGCCAACATCTCCAGCAATGAAGATTTCTGCTGAGTTGTTGGGATAGAGGAGGTTGCGGTTGGCGTTATCGATGGTGATTTCTTTTCGTGAAGCGCTTGGACCGTCATGGCCGAGATAGAGTCCTGTGTGGAGAGGACCTATAGTTTTAAAGATTCCTCCTTCAGGGCGTCGTCCACTATCGTTTTCGGCAAGATCAATATCATCTCCCCATTCCATGATGAAAAAATTGCTGCCTAGGTTGAGGTAGCTGGGGTTGAGGAAGACGTTGCTGCTGTCATAAAAATAGTGGTGGGCCACATAGCTGCCACCAAGGGCCTCACTGCGGGCCAGACCGGCGAGGAGTGGGTGGAAGTGGCAAACCAACAAGAGGGAAAGGAAAATTTTTTTCATGGGCTACTCGCTTGATCGTCCATTGTAGACGACAGATCCAGATGCTTTAAATTCTTGAAAACCTTTAATGGCCAATTGCTTTTCAATATTATTGATAAACTCGATGCCGCGTTTTTCTAATTCTTTTTCCCATTGATGAGGCATAGGGCCTTCATCAAAACCAGTGATTTCTTCGAGCTCTTTGGAATCTCCTGCAATGGCAAGAGAGCGAACACCAGACCAGAGAACTGCCCCGTAGCACATCACACAAGGGCGCCAGTTGACGACAAGCTGGAGAGTTCCAAATTCTCGTTTTCCGAGGTCCCAGCTAGAGAGAATTTTTTGAGCATAAGAAAGGGCCACGACTTCTGCGTGAGCGCTAGAGTGACCTGTGGGGACAACTCTATTGACACCGATAAAGATGGGGCGGCCAGTTTCTTTTTCAAAGACACCGGCGGCAAAGGGACCACCTGTTTGCTCTCGTGTATTTTGGCGCGCACATTCAATGACGAGCTTCATTCTCTCTTGGAGATCAGGAACTCTCTCAGGGAGATTTTTATTGTACTCTGAGAGCCAATCGGGAATATCGATTACAATGTTCATAGATTATTCTTTTTTGTGTCTTGTATTTATCTCTAGGTATTGAACAAGAGAGAGGAGCATTCTTGTCCCAAAGAGATGGTTTTGTAAATCGTTAACGGGCAAAAAAGAGAGAATTTCTTGTGAGAGGGGTGCAGCTGGACCAATAAAAAAAATACCGGGTAGGTCTTCTTTGAGGAGAGAGTGGAGATCTGGAGAAGGAGCAGAGAAATAGAATTCATGATGGAAAATATTTTCCATTTGAATATTTTTTTCTAATTGAGGAAAGCTCTTATAAAAAACTCTCTTCATTCTCTTAACTCTTTTGGTTAGTTCATCTGCGGAGAGTTCTCTTTCCAGTAGGGAGAGGAGATAGACTTTTTGATTTTCTTCAAACTGAACAATGAGATGCCCTACTTCCTGTGTGCTCATATACGGGAGAAAAAATGTTTGAAGAGAGAATTCTTTAGTTAATTGAGATGAATTAAAAGTGAGCTCTATAATGGCGGTAGGAGTTCCTTGACTTTTAGCAGCGAGAGTTCTTGTTTTATTACTGACGAGATTATTTGATTT
>CALDHR010000045.1 GCA_937898585.1 uncultured Oligoflexia bacterium | reverse complement strand
ATATTAAAAGAAAATAAAAGACCTTCATTGGGTGAGTTTTCTGCTTCTAAAATTCAGACTTATCTAGATTGTCCTTATCGTTATTTTTTGCGCTATGAGAGAAAAATTCGCTTTGATGAAAGTAAGTTGGCCGAATGGGGACCAAAATTTGAGGGGATTTTTGAGCATGAGTTAATAAGTGCTTTTCTTTTAAAAGATGGACGTATTAATAAAGATCTTTATTTAAAACTTCGCAGTAAATTAGAATTTTTTTTAGAAGAAAAGCATCTTCTTTTAGATTTTTGGACATTTGAAAGTTTTTTGGCCCAGTTAGAGGGAAAATTAAAAAAGATAGAACTTTTTTTCTCTTCTTTAATAGGTAAGTTGAATCATCCGAGAGTTTCTTTTGAGCAAGAATTTCATTATGCCTCATCTTCTTTTAACTATGGAGGAAAAATTGATCTTACCATTGAAAGTGAGGAAGGACTTTTTCTTTTTGATTTAAAGAGATCATCTTCTTCTATTCCTTCAGAAAATGAATTGATGAACTTTGACGTTATTCAACTTTGGCATTACGCTTTTCTTCTCAGTAAACATTGTAAGAAACCAGTGATGCTTATGGGGTATTTGAACTTGCAAGAATTAGAAGAGTCTCGTCTCTATGATTTTTCTTCCCCTGTTTCTTTAATGAAAGATCAAAAGATAAGAATAAAAAAAATGGATGATAATTTTGAGGAATGGATGAAACGCTATCAAAAATTTCTCACAAATTGGCACTTAATAAGAAAAGAGAGTTCCTTTTCTATTAGGCCTCGCAAAGAGGCAGTTTGTCGCTATTGCGATTTTAAAGGAGTTTGCCCAAAAGAAGATATGATGGAAGGGAGTTTGTCATGATTCGATTGGCCAATAAAGAACAAGAAATGGCCATAAAGGCCAACGAAGGGCTTTTTTTAGAAGCAGGGGCCGGGTCAGGAAAAACATTTGTTATTGTAGAGCATCTTTTTTCTAAAATTTTTCTTTTCTTAGAAGAAGAGATGGGTTTTTCAAAGAAAGTTTCAAAAGCACAAGAAGCTCAGTTAGGTCAATTTTTGAGTTCTCTTGTTTTGATGACTTTCACTAATAAGGCCACTGATGAGATAACATTGAGAATTAGAGGTCGCCTAAGAGAGTATTTAGAGAATCTTTCTGAGGAAGAAAGAGAACGTGAAATTTGGCGTGTTTTAAAAGAAAAAATTAGTTATCTGAAAGTTACGACTATTCATGGATTGTGTCATTATCTTTTAACCCTTGGTATACATCCTCTTCTTTCGGGTGATTTAAAAATGATGAGTTCTCGGCAAGGACGAGAAAAAATAGAATTACTTTTAACCTCTTGGGTTGTCTCTTTGACGAAAGAAGAACTTCGTTTCTTATTCCTTGCAGGAAGTGATTTTAAAAATTCACTCTATGCTATCTTTGAAGATGTGCATTGTCGTTCTTCTTTTAGCTTAGTAAAAGGAGAAAATTCTTTTGCTGATTATTCAGAGAAAAGTTTTCTTAATCATCTTTTAAAAGAAGGTCTTTATGAGAACTTAGTGATAGGAGTCACTGAGCTACAAGCATTTTTGGAGAAAGAAAAAAAGAAAAGCAAAACGGTGCTGTTTATTGATTCTTTTTTCTTTTTTTTAAAAGAAGAGAGCTTTTCCATTGAGAAGCTTAAGGAACTTCTTATTCTAAAGAAAGGATGTCGTCTACCGGCAATTCTTAAAGATGATGCTTTATCTTCCAAAAGCTGGGAAGAAATTAATTCTTTTTTTTCTTTAGTGAAGAAAGTAATAGAGCATTGTCCTACAACAAAAGAAGAAGAGGAGGCCCTTGCTCAATGGCATAGACTCCTTTATCAAGCAGTTTTGTATATTGAAGATCATTATCTTGATTTTGGAGGAGTAACATTTTCTGATTTAGAATTTTATACGCTTCAAGGACTTCAAGATGAAGATCGAAGATCAAAAATAGAATCACTCTTTTCTTATTTTATTGTTGATGAATTTCAAGATACATCAGCTGTTCAGTTAGAGATTATTGAAAAGATTCTGCAGAAAAACTTGTCATGTCTTTACTGTGTTGGAGATGCAAAACAGGCCATCTATTCTTTTAGAGGAGGAGATTTAAAAGTTTTTTTTCATCTAAAAGAAAAAATGAAAGAGACTCTTTTTTTACAATCTAATTATCGTTCGACTCCTCAGATGATTAATTTTTTTAATGATTTTTTCCAGTTTCTTTTTTCTACCTTTCTTGGTCCAAAGAATAGAATTCCTTTCTATCCTCAAAGGTCACCACAATCAGAGAGAGAAGAACAAGAAAATGAAAATCCTCTTGTTTTATTAAAAGGGGATCTCTCTTTTCTTGGAGTACTAAAAAGCGAGCAAGTTGATTTTTGGGAGGCACGAATTCTTATTCAAGGAATTCTTAAAGAAATAAAAAAAGATGAATCGTTAAAGAGTGTTGCGGTGCTTTATCGCTCACTTCGTTCTCTGAAGTTTCTTATGAGTGAGCTCATTGTCTATAAGATGAGTCAGCAGTCTCAGTTAAAACTGAGCTTTTCCGAGGCCCCTCTTTTAGGACTTTTCTCCCTTATGATTTTATGGAGTAAGTCTTCAGATAAAGAAAGTATTTCTTTTATGGTTCTCTCTTATCTTGATTACTTTTCACCTACCTCAAAAGAAGAAGTGGATAAATCTCTTTTGCAATTTAAAGAAGATGTGAAAATATTTGATTTTTATTCTTCTTTTGCCCTTTTCTTTCATCGCTTAAACTTTGCCATTGAGCAGCTTTCTCTTAATTGGCAAAAAATTATTGATCTCTCCCAAGAGAGTTTTTTGGGAGTGGAAGATCTTTGGCGAAGAGTCTCTATGGCCAATCGAATCATGACAAACTCCCTTCCATCATATCTTCTTTTGGGCAAA
>CALDHR010000044.1 GCA_937898585.1 uncultured Oligoflexia bacterium | reverse complement strand
TTAATTGTAGATGACGATGAACTACTTAGAGAAGTCTTAGTTGAGATTTTCACCTTCATCATTTTCTGTGAACATTTCTTTGGGTGTCCGCTCTTCATTGAGTGCAATCACTGCAGAGGCGGCCTTAATGATATTTTGAGTGGAGCGAAAATTTTGTTCTAATTTAAAAAGCTTTGCTTGGGGGAAAAGAGAAAAGAAATTTTTAATATTAGAAAGTTCGGCCCCACGCCACGAATAAATAGATTGATCATCATCTCCCACCACACAAACTTTTCCCTTCTTTTTTGTAAGGTGGGCCAAGAGATCAAATTGAGCACGGTTCGTGTCTTGATATTCATCAATGAGAATATAATCATAAAAATGCTCATAGTGCTCAATGGCCCCCTTTGTCTCTTCAAAGAGTTTTAAACACCACGTGATAATTCCTCCAAAATCAACACTGCCCGAGCGAAGAAGCTCTTGTTCGTAGTGACAAAAAAGAGAATAATACTCATGCATGGTATTGATGGGGGCCTTTTCTAACTCTTGTTTGCGCGAAGGATAGTGGCCTAAGTTTTTTAGCTCATCGACGTAGGCCAAAAAAGCATTTAAATTGGCCCCTTTTTCTTGCATGGTAAGTTGTGTGGGAGAACTTTTATAAGATTGTTCTAAAACTTTTTTAGCAAGGGCCTTACTGTCTGAACGGTCAAAAATAGTAAAGTTTTTATCAAGCCCTAAATGATGGGCCTCTCGGCGAAGCAAACTGCTACAAAAAGCGTGAAAGGTAGAGAGAATCACCAAACCATTTCCTGGAGGTAATTCTAAGCGATGCCTCATCTCTTTTGCCGCTTTATTGGAAAATGTTAGCCCCAATATTTTAGCTTTTTTTTCTTGCAGGCAAAACGTCGCTATTTTGGCCATAATAGTGCGAGTCTTCCCCGATCCTGCCCCAGCGCTAATCATCATAGGGCCATCAAAGTACTTGGCAGCCTCGCGCTGAACAGGCATTAAATGTAAAAGAGGGTCACTCTCTAAATTTTCCATCACAATCTCCTCTTTCAACCTTTATGTTAAAAAGAAGTTCATTTCAATGGAAAGCTCTTTTAGGAAGAGGATTTTACGTGAGAAGCGATAATTTCTATGATTTTAATTGAATCAAAAGGCTTTTCAAAGACATGGAGAATATTAAATTTCTTAATGATCTCGGTCGTTAAATCATTATGCCCCGAACAGATAAAAAAAAGTGGTTTTTCGCCTTCGAGTTCATGAACTTTTTGCGCTAAAAATACGCCGTCACCGTTGGGCATACGCACATCTGAAATCACCACATGAGGTTTTTTAGTTTGAATAAGATCGAAGGCCATTTGTCCATTTGAGGCCTCCAGAATATCACAAACACTATCGGTGAAAATCTCAACTAAGACTTCTCTAAGTAGTTCATCGTCATCTACAATTAAAAGGCGGCAATCTTTAAGCTCCATTTGTCTGTCTTCCTTTTAGGCCAGTGGCAACTCGATAGCAAAACAAGTATGTATGTCTGAAGAATGATAGAAAAGCTTTCCCTCATGCTCTTCTATAATTCCTTTCGAGACACTAAGTCCCATCCCCATCCCCTTACCTAGCTCTTTTGTGGTAAAAAAGGGATTCATCATTTTCTCAACTACTTAGAGAAGTCTTAGTTGAGATTTTCACCTT
>CALDHR010000043.1 GCA_937898585.1 uncultured Oligoflexia bacterium | reverse complement strand
GAGATCTTTTTAAAAAAAAATTTATTTTTGAAACAGGGTGAAATAATGAAAAAAAGTAAAAAGAAAGTGACAAAAAAAACAACTAAGAAAGCAACAAAAAAAACGGCAGCAAAAAGCACTAAAAAAGCTGTAAAAAAAATCACTAAAAAAACTACAAAGAAAATTACTAAAAAAACCAACAAGAAAGCTACTAAGAAAATTGCACAAAAAACGACTAAAAAAACTGTTAAAAAAAAGACTATAAAAAAAACTAATCGCAAAAAAATTGTTCCACAAAAAACAAAAAAGGTCATCAGTATAAAAAGTAAAGAAAAAAAGAAGGAAAAGGTAACCCTTACGGCCATTCCTAAAAAAGTCGTCCCTATTCTTCACTTAAAAAAAAGAACCACTTCCGAGGGGAGAACTTCTCAAGCACAAGACATAACTTCTTCTCCCCATCACTCTCTTCAAGCGGGAAAAAACACACCTTACACCACTCAAATGCAGTACGAAGAATTTGATGGCCCAGAAGAACAAACTTATGTCGATGAAATTGTTCACCATGAAGAAAAAAAAACATTTACTCAACCACCCTTAGAACAAGACGAAGATGATGATACTGAGTACACTCATGGATGGAACTATGATACAGGACTCGATGATCCTGAAACAGTTGATGACTTTGAGTATGATGAAGAAGATGAAGATCAACTCTATACGCGCCAAATACAAAAAAGCTTCATTTCAGAAAGTGACTAATCATTGGAAATTAAAGATCCTATTCACGACACTATCCACTTTGATCCCCATGAGGCAATGCTCTTAAAATCACCTTTCTTTCAAAGGCTTCGTCATATTAAGCAAATGGGAGTCAGTGATTATGCTTTTCCCGGTGCCACCCATACAAGATTTCTTCACTCTGTGGGAGCTTTTGCTCTAGCAAAAAAAATTATTCCTCTTCTTTTTGAAAAAAATGGTTTTTCTCCTAAAAACGCAGAAATTCAAAAACTTATACAATGCGCTCAAGTGGCCGTCTTACTTCACGATATAGGACATGCACCACTTAGCCACAGTACAGAACTGGTTATGCCTCCACTCTCATCTTTAAAGCTACCCCTTTTTTTTCAAGAAGGGCGTCCTTCTCGAGCAACTCACGAAGATTATACCCTTGCTATTATTAATGATGAAAGTATGCGCCCTTTCTTTGCTCCTCTCATTAACAAATATAATATTAACTCTGAAAACATCAGCTCTCTTATTTTTGGCGCCCCTCATAAAAAAGAATTTTTTATTGTTCAAGGAATTGATTTTTTTCCTCTTCTCACACAACTTGTCAGCAGTGAAGTTGATTGTGATCGCATGGATTATCTTTTACGCGATAGCTACTATTGTGGAGTTACCTATGGTCGATACGACCTTGGTTGGCTCATTGAAAATCTCACGCTCACCGTTGAAGAAAATCAGGCCTTTTTGGCCTTTCCAAGACGAACCCTTTTAGCGCTAGATAATTTTCTTCTCTGCCGCCACTACATGTTTCTCATGGTTTATTTTCATCATAAATCAGTTGTCTACGAGAAAATGCTGATGAACTACCTCCAAAGCGAGGATTGCACTTATAGAATACCGTCCGACCTCCAAGAATATCTTCTCCATGATGATTATTTTTTTAAAGAAAGTATGAAAAAATCCACGAATAAAACGGCAAAAAAACTCATTCAAGGAGATCTTCCCTCAAAAGTCATGGAATCAACTAACGGTCATCATGAATACCTCATGAAAAGCATTCAATCCTTTTTTGAGAAAGAAAATATTTCCTACCATTACACTTCATCAAGAGGACAGCTCTCAAATTACTACCTAAAGAACTCTTCTTCTTTTTTTCCTATTAAAATAGTAGATGAATATGTGCTAAATTCAACTTTAAAAAAACAACAAAGTATTAGTGAAGGAAGTGATCTCTATCAAAAATTTAGCGCTGCTCATCATATAGAACGACTTCATTGTGATATAGATACATTAACCCATGAACAAAACAAGTTTCTCTATAAAATGATTAATAGATAAATAATGGAAATATATGAATAAAGTGGCCCTTTATATTTTACTGGTTTTTATTTATCTAGGAATCGATCGCGCTCTTGTCAAAAACAATCACAGCAATACAACTCTTCGAAATCCTTCTTTCTACCGCCTCTATTTTCCTGAAACTCCTATTACGGTGATACTAGTAGGGCAATACACCCAAGGTTTTTTTATTCCCACCTACTTTCACGTCTATAAAGTTATTCATCCCGTCCGATCCCCTTACTACAAAACAATTAAGGTTGGCCGTTTTCTCTTTGAAAAAGGAAGTAGCTATTTAGGAATGAGCCTCTTTCGCCGTGATGATTTTCAGCGAGAAGAAACTATTCCGATGCCACCAGGAGATCTCTTTATCGGAAACAAGACTTATGGTGATTGGGGAATTAGCTTCACTCAAAACCAAAGAATTTGGGATTTTAAACCAGAATATCGTCATCTTCGAAAAGAACTCGGTCTTGAGAACTTTGAAATAACGTATCAATTTTTCCGACGAAAAAAGATTCACCATGAGCGAGAAATTCCTTTTTATGGTATTAAAAAAGAATTCGGTAGTAAAGGAGTCATCAAAGACCTTCACCTTACGGCCAGATTTTATCAAAAAAAGAAGGCCCGCTCTTTTAAAAAAATAATATTGCAATATTTCCCTAAACCATTTCAAGGCCGCGAGGTACAAATTCATGAATGATCTTTTTGATAAGCTACTCATTCGCCTTCTTTTTGCTTTTCTTTTTTGCTTTTTTCTTTTTCTCTATAAAATAGCTCATCAGTTTTATTACCAAGAAAAAAGATTCAATTTCTTTAACCGTATCCAAATGGCCCAACATCCTTCCCAAACACTCTTCTTCTTTTCTCGACTCATGGGCCTCTCTTTGGCCTTCTATCAAATTCAAATTCACGTAACGGCCATCCCTTCAGAAGCAATCCTTACCACTTTCTTAGAAATGATGACCCTTTTTCTCCTTTATTGCCTTTCCTGTCTTGTCATTGAAAGTATAACTCTCTACGGCCTTGGCCATAAAGAAGAAATTCTTCGCAAAAAAAACATGGCCTATTCCATGTACTCATTTTCTCATTCTATCTCTATTGGTATGATTGTGGCGGTTATTTTCAAGTACTCTAACTATTCTTTCTTTAACCTCATCTTTCTATGGCCTTATTCTTTAGTTTTATATGGACCTATTAATAAAATTTTTTCTCTTCTTATTCACCCTCAATTTAAAAAACTCATTGCTGAAAAAAACATACCCATTTCTTTTTCGGCCATGGGCCATAACCTCGGAACGACCTTTATCTTAATTGGAGCTTTCTACACCATCCCTGAGAATCAAAACATTGAATTTTACCTTCTTCACGTACTCATGAATCTTGTTCTAGGGGCCCTTATTTACCCTATTTTTGTTTTTCTACTGGGAAAAATTCTCAAAATTGACGAAAAAGAACACTCTATTTACTTTACGCCTCAAGAAGAAAACAGCGAAGACAATATTTCTTTAGGAAAGGGACTTTTTGAAGGAATCTATTACCTCTCGTGTGGCCTAATGAGTTCTATTGTCACAAGCAAAATAAACTTTGATGCTCTTTATAATTTCCAATAATGAAAAAAATGCTATAATGGGGAGAAACCACTCACCTCATGAGGCATAAAATGTTAAATCTCAAAATTTTTGAAAATATTAGAAAAATACAAAGTGACTATACTGAACTAAAAAAAAATATCGCCAATCTACAAGAGGAAACAAAGCTCAATCGAAACTTGCAACAAATCTATGCTCTTCGACTTCTAAGAAAACTTCCTCTTAACTATGACATGATTATCCAAGGAGTCGGCTATGCCGACCTTTCTCCCAAAGAGGCCTACAAACTCTACCTCGACGAAAATCTTCTCTTTAATTTTATTGATGTTTCAGATCAAAGCTATCTTCCTGTAAAAAAAATAGAACATAGCATCCATATCCCTTTTGAACATTTAGAGTCGCGCTTTAGCGAAATGACCCCTAAGTCAAAAATTATTTTTGTTATTAGCGAAGATGGTACGAAGTCAATTCTTGCCTCTGAATTTTTTATTCGAAAAGGGTATTTACTCGTAAATAATATCTCCGGAGGGCATCAATACTGGCCTGGACATAAAACTGAACCCCAAGTATGAATTAAATACATGTCGCCAATTTTTTATGTCAACAATTTCAAAATAAAAAGATAGGGTTTTCTTACCAACGAAATAAAACGAAGGTAAAAAACTATGCTTCCCATTATTTCTCAAAGACTCTTAAAATATACCCACCAACTATTTTTAAAATTTGAAAGAAAATCTCCTGTCAACCAGCTCTATTTTGCTTATGGCGCTAACATGGGAACTGAGCGATTTTTAAAATATAATATGCGTTTTAGTAAAATAGGTCCTGCCTATATTAATGATACGCAGCTTACCTTCAACCTTCCTTGTGAATATCAGGGAAAAGGATTTGCAGGGATTGTCCCCGCTAAAAAAAAACAAGTCTACGGTGTTCTTTACCGAGTAAGCTATCCTACTCTCTTGATGCTAGATATTCTCGAATGGAGAATCTTTCAATTTTATGATCGTCATAAAAAAATTGTCTTCACTACTCATGGACAACAAAAGTTTTATGCTTGGAGCTACTTTGTAAAACACCCTCGCCACAACCTTTCTCCCAGCAAAGGCTACCTTAACTACATCATACAAGAAGCAAAAAAAAATAACTTCCCTTCTTCTTACATAGAAGAAATAGAGCAGTATTCATCTAAAGACTCCTTTCCTCTCGATCATGAATTTAACTTACTTAATCCTGGCCGGCCTCGCTTTGCTCACAAGAGACTCTCCTTCGTTTACAAAAAAACAGATCATCTTCGGGAAAAAGTGGCCAATTTTCTTCCCTGATAGGAGTTCTCTATGAAAACAGCATCTCTCTGGTGGCAATTTTCCTCTTATATTCCTCAGCTCTTGTTGAAAATGAAAAAAAAGGCAAAAAAGAAAGAAGTTAAAGATCACTTTGATAATTTTTATCAAGAAGAACTCACTTACAAACATGCTTTTTATCCTCACGGTGAGCTTTTTCTTCATTCACTCAATATTGTTCACATTACTCCTTTTCCAAAAAATCATCTCCTCTACTCTATTGGAGAGAAAAATCTTCTTTTTCTTAGTGACGAAATCGATAAGAGCACCACTGATAGCTATCTTATAGGCCTGCATTTTGGTCTTGAACGCTATGCCTATGAAAACCTAGAACTTCTCTTGAATCACCTCTCCAACCATCAAGATAAAATTCGTCAACAACTTATGAAGACCCCCTTCTTTAAAGAACATCTCAATAATGAAAAAAATCATATTCAATCATGCCTCACTTTGAAACAACGCTTCTGTACAAGAGGGGAGGATTATATCCAAGAACAGATGGGAGAAAACCACTCCTATCATTTTTGGAGAAATTTCTGGAGGGAAATAAACCATGAGTCAGCAAGAATCTTCCACCCTTAATCTTCTTCAAGGAACTGCCTTATCCCTTGGCTCTATTATAGGATCAGGTCTTCTCTTTCTTTCGGCCTTAAGCTACAAAGTTGGTGGATCTCATCTTTTTTATGGATGGATTTTAAGTATTTTTATAACCATTCCTCTTATTATTCTTTTTTGCCAAATGGTAAAAAAATATAAAAATGCCTCTCCCATTGGCGATCTCTGGGGAGATACTCTAGGCCAGCATTTCTCTCACTATCTACCCTATCTTATGCTCTTTACCACTTTATGGGGAATTCCTTGCTCACTTTATATTGTCTCTCAGTACGTCTCAGAGATTATCCATCTCCCGGCCATTTTTATTACCCTCTTTATGCTTGCTCTTGCCTACGGGATCAACTTCTCAGGTCTTAAAGTTAGCGCAAGAACACAGCTTATCATCACTCTTATTTTTTTTATTTTGGCCTTTATACTTTATGGACATACCTTCTCCCCTTTGAGCTTTACGAAGATATTTCCTTCTATTGAAGGCCCTCTTCATTGGAAAAAAATATTTAATGTTGCCCTTCTCAGTTTTTGGGCCTTCGCAGGAGTTGAAAACTTAAGTTTTCTCAGTAGAAAATTCAAAAATCCCAATAGAGATTTTCCTTTAAGCATAGGAATATCTTTTACTCTCTGCGCTTTTTTATACTGGGGACTGACAAGTAATTACGTGGCCACTATCCCCTATCAAACCATCAATGAGAAAACAGGTCTTCTTCAGCTAACAACTTATTTTTCTTATCAAAGTTTATTTATGAATATGATTTCTCTCATGGCCTTTTTGTCTGTTTTGATGAATCTTATTAGCTGGATTTTGGGACTATCAGAAATGATTTCCAGTAGTGCAAAAAAAGGAATATTTCCTTTTCTTTTACAAGGTAAGAAGGCCATGATTTTTCTTCTTTTTGGTCAACTATTTTTCTCTTTTTTACTTTATGCCAATGAGTCTCTTCTCAATTTTTTCATTGGATCAGTTAGCGCTAATTTTGTTCTCATTTATTTTATTTCAGCTTTTTGTTTTTTCTTACAAGAACATACCCTCTCTAAAAAAATCATTATTGCCTTCATCGTTCTTCTTCTTTTCTTGGCCCTTTACTCTTCTCTTTCTTTTCTTTGGTATGCCTCCTTCTTATACATCACAAGTTCACTCATTTACTTTATCAAGCAAAAGAGAGAAGAAAAAAAATCTATTTTCATCCACAAGGAAAATATAACATGAATTGCTCTCTCTTTTTATTGTTCTTTATTCTTACAAATTCTCTTTTTTCCCAAGATAAAATAAAAGTTTTACTTATCCTTGAATCAAAAGACTCTTTTACCAGCACAGCTGAATCTGTCATCTTAGGAATAAAAGAAAGGGAAAAAAGTTTTACCAAGGAAGAGAAAAATTTCTACAAAATGGAAACTCTTCTTATTTCTAGTAATATAAAAGAAAATTATCATCTTATTCAAAAAACCATTGAAAAAGTTAAACCTCAACTTATCCTGGGAGGAATTACATCTAACTTATCTTTTTTAATTAGAGATATTGCAGAGGAGAGACATATTCCCTTTATTACTCCTCTCGCAACAAATACAATGCTGACAGAAGATAAACGTTTTCACTATACTTATCGGACTTGTTTTAATGATGAAGAACAATCGCAGGCCATTGCAGATTTTATCTGTGCTGAAAAAAAGAAGGGAAATATTGAACATAATATAGCTGCTATTTACCAAGAAACATCTTCTTATTCTTATTATCTCTATGAAGAAGTAAAAAATAAAACAAAAAAGAAATGCCTTGTTCATCTTCAAGGCCAATCTCTGAGCTCTCAAACATTAGATACAAAAGATATTTCTCTCTTATTTCTTCCTCTATATCAAATAGATGCCAGTCGATTAATTGAAAAAATTCTTCTCTCTCATCCTTCTTCCAGGAAAATTACTTTTCTTGGATCAGATGGTTGGGCCGGAGGAAATCTTGTTTTTGAAACAATAAAAAAAGTAAAATTCAATGAAGAGAATACCAACTTCTTCTTTATTAAGCACTGGTCTCCATTAGAAGAGGCAAATAATGAACTAAAAAAATCTTTTTTAAAATTAAATGAAAAACAACAAATCATGAGCACGCCTTTTTTTGCAGGTTATACACTCATAAGCTTTGTGAAAAATATTCTCCAAGAAAAAGAAGATAGTGACATCATCAAAAAAATTCAATATACAAAAAAAGAGAAACCTAAAATATACTTCATGAAACTTGACAAAGAAAGAGAGTCTCTTTACGCAAAATTATAATGAGACCATTAAAAAGTCTCTTACCAAAAGTCATTTAATTCTCAAAAACCATTTGAAGTGGCTTCTTTTTGGCCTAGCGATATTATTTTGTCTTTTTTCTCTTCTCTATTACTTTCATCATCAACAACAACAGAAAATGTTCATTAAGAATGTTATTTTTCATCAACAAAGCAAGATTGCTGAAATTATCTATATTCGAGAAATGCATGGGCATCATATTAAGAGAAAGGATGATGACAATCTCTCTGCTTTTCAAGAGATAACCAGTGAACTTAACCGCTTTGACATCCCTATTTCTCTTTATTTCTCTCCTTATGAAAAATGCCAGAAAAATAATTTCTTTACTCGTTTTTCTAATCTTCAATCTCATTTTTTTGTTATGGGAAAAAAACTTCTCGCTCATTGCCTTACAAGCAAGATTAAAAAAAACTATTTTGCCAACAACTTCTTTATTCTTTTTGCTCTTTTTATTATCTCTTTTTTTATTTTATTTTTCAGATGGAAGTTCTTAAAAAACACTCTCTCTGAAAATGTTATTCATCCTCTCGCTAAAAAAATTGAAATTGAGGCCTATGACAAAATAAGCTCAGAGCTTACCACTATTCTTCTTCATGACTTAATGGCACCTCTCTCTATTTGCCGCGAAGTAATCAAAAGAAATGATTCCCCTCTTGATAAAGAAGAAATTTTCATTCTTCAAGAATCACTTGGTCGAATGGAAGAAATATGTCTTGTTCATCTTAAGGAATGGAAAGAAAAATTTTCTTCTCAAAACATTAAAATATCATTGGGAGAAGTAAAAAAATCACTTCTTTTCCTTCCCCAAACTTACCCTCACATTACTTTTCATTTTATTGATAAACTGGAAAAAAAAGATATCTTTCTCCAGGCCAATAAAACATATCTTCATCGAATTTTTACTAATCTTGTCAAAAACTCAACGGAAGCATTTAATGAAGGAAAAAATAACCATATTACTTTTTATTTCAAAGACTACTCTTCTTATATTGAAATAATCGTCAGCGATAATGGACCTGGGTTTAAAGACTTCTCCTTTATTTCTCATAAAGAAGAAGGCCATGGAATTGGTCTCTCTTCTGCAAAGGAAAAACTAAAAGAATGGGGAGGGGATCTTTTTTTAAAAAATAACCGCAAAGGAGGGGCCAAGATAACCCTTAAGATTTTAAAGGTTCATTAAATATTTTTTTCAACAAAGCACTTTTGGAATTAATTCTCTCTCTTAACTCTAAATCCATCGCTTCATCCAACTTTTTTTGAATTTCAGGTGCTTTAACTTTTTTCTCTATCATATCTCTTCCCGTTAAAAGAGGGGTGAAATATTTTTCATGATATTTATTTTTGGTAAAAGATAATTTCAGAGCACGACATATCTTCTCTGAAGAAACCAAAGAAAGAAAGGAAAAGAAAAGAGAGAAGTTTTCCTTTAGATAGAAACTCAGCAAGCTGGCCCGATAATAACTCGTCCATTTTTCATTCTGCGCAATACAGGTAAGCTTTAAAAAAAGACGAATAGATCTTTCTTCCTCTCTCGATCTAGTAAGAAAAAAAGGAGACTGAAGAAGATAGGTGTTAAGCTGCAAAAAAAGAAACCACTTCTCTTTTTTATCTCTTTTCATTTTGGCGAGGAGATCAATTTTATCTCTATAAGCTTTTTTATTTTTTATTTTAAGTAAAAATTGATAAAAAAGATCTTCTTGGTTTTTTGATTTTTGTAAAAAAAGAAGTCCCTTTGAAGGTTCTTTTGATTGGGTTATTAACTTGAAGAACTCATCTCTTACTCTTTCGTTGGCCAGAGAACGAAGCTTCATTTTGGAGGAAATACTTAATAACTCTTTAGATGCTTTTAAATTAAAACGACCAATAAACTGCATGGCCCGATAAAAACGAAGAGGATCTTCTTCGAATGTTTCCAGCGAGACAGGATGAAGTCGTCTCTTCTCAATATCTTTTTCTCCCCCATACAAATCAATCAGCTTTCCCGTCAATAAATTAATTCCCATACTATTAATGGTAAAGTCACGCCGCCTAAAGGCCCTTTGATAATCAATTATTTTGTTATCAAGAAGATGAACTTCAGGACGACGTCCACGACTTATATCTTCGCGAGGTAAAGACCAGTCTACAAAGGGGTGTTTTTTTAAGACAAAGACGCCAAAGCTGGCCCCTCTTTTTTCAACAATTGAAAATTGCTCTAAAAGTAAAACAAGCTTCTCTTCTTTTATTCCATAAACTTCAATATCAATATCTTTAAAAGATCGTCTAAAAAAAAGATCTCTAACGGCACCACCAACTAAAATAGGAATAGCGCCTTCCTTTTCTAAGCGAAGAATAATGTTTGTTAGATGAAAACTCTCAGTAAGAGAGGCAATCTTATTCTTAAACATGAATGTCTAAATTTTCTTCTTCATTTCTTTATGAAGAACTCTGTTCTTTTCATGCTTAAGTGCCTCATCTTTTTTATATCTTCTCATACACTTAAGGGCCTCTTTCATATCACCTTCACTTAGATAAATTTCTGCGAGATAGAGATCAAAACGCCGATAATTGGGATGAAGATACTGTTTTTTTTCATGAAATTCTTTTGATAAGAGAATTTTCTTTGCTTCTTGATATTTTTGCAATCTCATTTTTACAAGAGCGAGTTCTTGCAAAGCATAGCTATTTTCTTTTTGACGATGAATTGACGTAAAAAGGGCCTCCTCTTCACTATCTTTATAAATCTTTAAAAGCTCTGCTTCTGCAAGTGAAAACTCACTGGTCTCCATCAAAAGATGAGCTTTCTTAATAGGTAGCTGAAGGCGCATTTGCTCTACAATGGCCCTTTCAGAAGGAATTTCTAGTGTTGAAAGATAAAGTTCCAACTCTTCTAAAAATGTTAAGGCCAAGCTTAACTGACCAGATCGCTGTAAAAAGCCTACATACCAAAGATGATCATAGAGCTCTAAATCACCAAGCTTCGTAAAATCATCGCGTAAAAAAAGAATATTTCCCATTTTGATAAGAAACTCATGATTATCATCAGGAGCACCAAGAAGTTCATGAAAACGAAAAGCAATTTCTCGAAAAAATTCTCGGCGCCTTTCTATTAAACCTTCTCTGGTAAGGGCCTTAAAAATATCCTGTGATTCATTCGCCAAAGATTGCTTTTCTTCTTTTGATAAAGATCGACCTAAGCTTCGTAGATTATCCAGCCTCTGATAGAAAAGGGAGGGAGAAGCTTCTTGGCCTATAAGCAAAAAGGGAAATAAAAAAAATTGAGTTAAAAGAAGTCTTTTTATTGTCATCATGAAGGCATGATAAAAGATATGGAAAAAAAAATCATCTTTTCTTTATTAGTCAACAATCTTTAATGTTTCTTTCATAAGATCCCCGTTAATTTCCACCTGGTAGTCTCCAGAGGGAAGGGCCGGAAGACGATTCCCTCTTTGAAAGACAATACTTCCAGAGTGAGACCCTATGGCCTGCGCACAAAAAGTATGAGGATGAACTCCTACTTTCAAACTAATTTTTCCGTCACCACTTTTCATTTCAGTCCAAAAAAGAGAAGGCGTCTTTACCTTCATTTCAAGAACGTCTAAATGACATATCATTCTTTGATCGTAAACTGTTTGAAAACGTACTTCCACCATCTTCTCATTGGAAGAAAAAGAAGCAGAGAATTCATGATGGGCAAAAGTATTCAGGGAAAAAGAAAGAAAAAAAAGGAAACTTATTTTTTTAAAATTCATTGCTATATCCTTGCTGGTTAATGGCCTCAAAAAAAAGAGACTTTAAATTGATAAAACGCTCACCGTAACTTTTCTCCCTCTGCTTATTTTCTTTACTCACAAGAGATTTTTCTAAAATAATTGTCCCTTGAGGAATTTCTTTTAGACGCATTTGCTCTCCCCCTCCATCTCTTGGATCTCTAATTCCTCCCCCTTTTTGAGGTTTTGCATAACCACGCAAAAAACTTATTTTGCGACCTGCTGGAATAATAAGAAAACTCACGGCACTTCGATAATCCCACCGACTCCAATCAACGGGTAAGGCCAAATGATCGTGAATAAGATGAAGTTTATTTAAATATGCTACAGCATAATCATAAGGAATCATCCATTGCAATGTCCGCATACCAGGGATATAGCGATCTTCTGTATTCAAGGGGACATCTTTGTGATGAATATTTACCAGGAAAAGATCTTCTTGCAACTCAAAGTCTACAAATTCCTCATATCCCTCTAAAAAACTCTCCACTGATTCTTTATATCTATGATGATATAAAATAGGTTTTTCTAAGACGATATAAGAAGATTCTCTTTTTTCCTCTCGCTTAATTTCTCGAATAAGATTTTCAAGACTCAGAGAATCCCATTCTTGAATGGGCCAATCTCTTTTTGTGATATCTTTTTTAATTTGACGATGAACAATTAACTCACAAGAAGAGTTCTTCTTTTTCTTACAAAAATCTAGATAGCAAGTTGATCTTAAAAAAAGAGATTTATTATAAGTCTCTTGGCAGTGAGCTATTCCGCGATGAACTTCTTTACTTTCTTTATTTCCTGCCGCCGTGGCCAAATAAACGTGACGTAAAAGATAAAAAATATAGTATTTTAAAAAAAAGGACGGCAAACTCTATTTAAATAATTGTATTTTTTTCAAATTCTATTAAGACCTCTCGCTAGCGAGTTTAGCAAAAATAAAAGTATCTCTATAAACATCTTCTTCTAAAATATTTTCTCGCAAATGCCCTTCTTGTCGATAATGAAGTCTTTTGGCCACATTGACAGATTTTTCATTAAGAGGTGAACAACGAATTTCAAGACGATGAAACCCTAGGGAAAAGAGTATCTTTTCTAACAATTCAATTGATTCAGAAATATATCCTTTTCCTTCAAATTCTTGAGAAATCCAATAACCAATTTCTCCTCTTCCATCCTTCCAACTAATAGAATGAATGCCTATATTGCCAATATAAGTCTCTTCTCCTTGCAAAAAAATTGCATAATCAAAAGAAATCATTGAGTCCCAACTATCCTCTGTTTTTTTGATGTAAGCTTCCTGATCCTCTAATGTTTTACTCATTCGAATCCCTGAGAGAAAAACAGAGAGTCTCTCGCGCTCTTTTTCAATGACATCAAAGATCATCTTACTCCAACGAAGCTCTAATTTTTTTAGAAGAAGCCTCGTTCCCTCAATTCTCACAGGTAGTGCTATCTCTTTCATTTATCCTCTCAAGTTTTTTTTCTTATCACCGAAACGCTCACAAAAAGGAGACCAAACGATGAAAACTTTTCTTGCACTTATGATTCTTAGTCTAACAATTGCTTCTTGTGGGTCCGATGATCCTGCACCTGCCGCACCCTCATCAGATATCACACTTCAAGGTTCAGATTCTTAAATCAAAAATTATAGGAGATTAAAATGAAATGTCATCTGTTACTTTTTATGAGCTTGCTAACAGCAAATCTTACTTTTGCTGCCAATAGAGGAGATCCTTCTTCTTTAAAACTTTCCATCTACAAAATGGCCGTTTCAACGAGTCCTCTTTGTACCAATCTTACAACTGTTATTGATAATGGCGATACCCCCAGTGAAGTTGAATTTATTGGCGGAATTAATATTGGATCGGGAACAATTGTAAATGGCACTTATCCTTGTGTTGTCATTGAGTTTAATGACAATATCAAGTTTACTCCTAATTTTAATTCAGATGGAGGAAACTGTCTTTCAAGTGCTGAATCAACGCTCGATGTTTGCCGTGATTACAACTCAAATAATATCGTTGAAGACGGTGAATTTAGCACACTTATCGATGGAAGTATTTCTAACTGTTCTTCTGCTGTAACAGGGGATCGAGTGGCCATGTATCTTACAACAGCATCGACACTTTCAAATGGAGGCGATTCTTTTAACCCCCCAACAACAAATCCTGATTCAACAAAGGGGTTAAACTTAGGAAGTGCTCTTGTGATTTCAGGAACTTCTACCGCAAAATTTGTCGTCAATGGAACAGCAAAAGTTTGCGATGGTGATGATAGCGCTTGTAATGGAAGTGCCGGGCAGTGTGAAATGGAGCCACCACTTTTCAGCTTTACACAACTTTAATCGCGAAAGAAAAGACGAGCATTACTAATACTTGTCACCAATCCACAGGCGACGCCGAAGGTAAGTAAACTAGATCCCCCGTAGCTCACAAGAGGCAGGGGGATCCCTACAATAGGAAGAAGTCCTGTCACCATGGCCATGTTAATAAAAGTATGAAAAAACAAAATACTCATACAGCCTATAACAACAAGAGATTCATAAAGTGTCCCTGCCGCCGTGGCCAAATAAACGTGACGTAAAAGATAAAAAACATAGAGTAAAATAAGAAGAAAGGCCCCCACTAAACCATGTTCTTCATTGTAAATAGAAAAAACAAAGTCTGTGTGATTTTCAGGCAGATAGCTTAGTGATCCTTGTGAAGATTTTTTAAATCCCTTGCCCCAAATTTGACCTGAACCAATGGCTATTTCGGACTGAATAGCATTATAACCAGACCCAAGAGCATCCCCCCAAGGATCTAAAAAAGTTGTGATGCGCTGGCGCTGATAATCTTTAAGGCCAAATTTGTACATCACCCCACCTGAAATCAACGCACAAATTCCTAGTATGCCAATCACTTTCCAAGCAATGCGTCGATAAAAAGTCATCATAGAGAAAATGAGCAAGATGAGAAGCCCTGTCCCTAAATCTGGTTGTACAATAATCATGACTGCGGGAATCCCTGCCATGAGTGCGGGGATAATAAGTTCTTTAATTCCCACAGGACTCTCTGGATTACGGCGAGAAAACCAGCGAGAGAGGGCCAATACGGCCGAGAGCTTCATCATCTCGGAAGGTTGCAAACGAAAAGGGCCAATGCTAAGCCATCTCTTGGCCCCCATGACATGGGTTCCCGCCACTAAAACCAAAAGAAGCAAAATACAATTAAAGAAATAAATGGCATAGGAATAACGAAAAAAAGTTTTAGGTCGAAAAAAGCTAATGAGAAATCCCACTCCAAAAGAGATCATATACCACATAATCTGCGTCTTATAGAGATACTGCAGGTGCTCTTTTCCTCCTCCCTGAATAGCAGAATAAAGATTTAAAATCCCTACTGCAAAGATACAGCTCATTAAGAGAAAAAAGCTAAAGTCATACTTTTTATTTAACAATAATTTAAAAAATCGTCTCATCATTATTTTTTATCTTTTTTATTTCACTTTCAGAGTGGGATTTCTCATTAGCT
>CALDHR010000042.1 GCA_937898585.1 uncultured Oligoflexia bacterium | reverse complement strand
ATCTCGCGGTTAAAAGGCCACATGAAACTCAATAATTTTACTGATTACTCTCTGCGGGTGCTGCTCTACTTGGCGGCAAAAGACAAAAACTCTCCAACAGAGCTTTCCACCGTTAAAGAAATTGCCAGTGCCTTTTCTCTTTCCCAAAATCATCTCGTGAAAGTTGTCCACAACCTGGCACAAAAAAAAATGATCGAGAGTTTTAAAGGAAGAAAAGGAGGAATGAAGATTGCTCCAAAAACCCTCTCACTTAAAGTAGGTGATATTATTTTTCATTTAGAAAAAGAGAATTATCTGCTTGAATGCTTTTCGCCTCACAACAAGTGCCTGCTAAATCCTCAATGTCGTCTTAAAAAGGCCCTGCATAAAGCGCAGCAAGAATTTTTCAAAAGTCTAAATGAACTGCGCTTACAAGATCTCTCTATTGATCTAACAAAATTTTAACTTAGTAACCGATTCTTCTCTGAAGAATAAGTTTATCTTGGTCAATTGTCCAAACATCTGCTTCTCCTGGATCTGCTGATCGATCATTAGAGATATAACCTGCTGCTGCTGCCGTGAAAGTAGTGACATCTACATCTGTTGGACTTACGGCCACTGCGGTGGCAAATTCCGTTTCATCGGCCAATTGATTACCCCCAATAAGTTTTCTTCCAATATAGAGGCGAGCTCCATTGGCCGATGTTGCACACGTATTATCGACGCAAACAATTTGTCCTATTATACAAATGCCAGGAACATTTTGATTGTTCACGGCCGCCACATCAACACCGTTTGTATCAGCTGTTTCAAAGCCTACTGAATAATAACGAGAGACAGTTTCTTTTGAAGGATCATAGGCCATCACATTGAGGCAAGTGGCGTAAGTGGTATAATCGGTAAAAAATGACTGCTCCGCCGTATAAAGGGCACTGAGTTGAAGGCGAGCTTCTGTCGTTTTAGATTTTGCTTGATAGCGCTTGAAATTGGGAATGGCCACGGCCGACAAAATCCCGATGATGGCCACAACCACCATTAATTCCACTAAGGTAAAACCTTCATTATTCTTATATTTTTTCATTGTTAAATCCCCCTCGTAAAATGCTTCTCGGCATTGTCTTTATTTTACTTAACTCTTTTTTTAACACTATATTAGGCAATATCTTTAGCTGGCGCCCCCTGCTGACATGAACATGGGCAAATACATAGCAATAAGAATCGTCCCCACAATGCCCCCTAAAACCACTAAAATAATGGGTTCAATGAGTTTGACGGCGGCACCAATAGAGGCCTCGACATCTCTTTCGAAAATAGTTGATACTTTTTCTAGCATTTGATCAAGAGTACCTGTCTGCTCTCCAATACGAATCATTTGGGCCACCATGGCCGGAAAATAGGGAATCTTTTCCAGAGGACCGGCAAAGGTTTTTCCCACCTCCACCGCCATGCGCACCTTTCTTAAATCGGCGCGCATCACCACGTTTTCCACCGTGGCAATACAGATATCCAAGGAATCAATAATGGCCATTCCCGATGTGAGCATGGTGGCCATGGTGCGGGTAAATTGGGCCAAATTTCCCTTAATTACTACAATGCCAAAAATGGGCATCTTCATCATAAAGCGATCAAAGTAAGGCCTTCCTCCTGGAGTTTTAATATAGGCCGAAAGAGCGATAAAAGCCGCCACCACAATAACAAGACCCACAAGCCCAAACTGCTGCAAAAGAAGAGAAAAATCGATGACAAACTGAGTAATGGCGGGAATTTCCTGCCCTGAATCTGTGAGCATTTCTGTGAACTTTGGCACCACAAACATGAGCATGGTATAAATAACTGCGGCGCCCACCACCATCACAATGCTCGGATAAGTCATGGCCGATTTGATTTGCGCTTTAATTTTGGCGACTTTTTCTAAATACTCACTGAGTTTGTTCAAGATTCCATCGAGGGATCCCGTGCTCTCTCCGGCCTTCACTAAATTGCAATAAATTTCCGTAAAACCTTTTTGCTCGCGAAGTGCTTCGGAAAGAGATTTCCCGGCCGCCACTTGCGTGCTAATTTTGCGCAAAGTAAGTTGCAAGACTTTATTTTTTTCTTGTTTGTACAAAATTTCAATAGATTGAATAAGAGGGACGCCCGATCCAATCATAACGGCCATCTGGCTGGTGAAATTCATTAAGTCGAGGTCCGTAAAAGGTTTAGCAAAACCATTTTCCACCATCCACATACCAAGATCGATTTCAAGGGCGGAGGGCGGCGTGAGGCGAATGGGTTTTACCCCGCGCATCTTTAAAATTCTTTTGAGTTCAAATTTATCGCGCACATCATCTTCACCTGTGACGCGTGCACCATCTTTTGCTACTCCTGTCCATCGCCACTTTCCCATACTTACGACTCACTTTTTTTCGATGACTTAACCCCTCCTAGCATCTGATTGAGCTCATCTGGCATGGTGGTGTAGCCCATTGATGCTTCAGGTGAGACAAGACCTGCTTTCACCAACTTCATCAAACTCTGGTTCATGGTCATCATACCCGACTTATCTTGTCCTACCTGCATCTGGGAATAAATTTGATGGACTTTATCCTCGCGAACTAAATTGCGAATGGCCGTCCCAGGAATCATCACTTCCAGCGCCAAACAGCGCCCTGGCGAATAACTTTTAGGGAGAAGCTGCTGACTGACAATTCCTTGAAGAACAAAGGAGAGAAGTGTTCTTACTTGCCCTTGTTGATCGGCGGGAAAAACGTTAATCATTCGGTTGATGGTTTGCACACACGAGTTGGTGTGAAGAGTGCCAAAAACCAAATGCCCTGTCTCGGCAATGGTAAGGGCCAACTCAATGGTCTCCATATCCCTAAGCTCTCCAACTAAAACCACATCGGGATCTTGGCGCAAAAGACTTTTAAGCCCTTTTTTGTAACTTAAGGTATCAGAACCTACCTCGCGCTGATCCACGAGACTTTTTTTGTGGTTGTGCACAAACTCGATGGGATCTTCCAGCGTAATAATATGAAGATTTTCGCGTTCATTGAGGGCATCAATCATAGAAGCAAGCGTTGTTGATTTCCCTGAACCCGTCGGTCCTGTCACTAAAATTAAACCGTTACTGAGTTCTGTTAAATTCATTAAAGCATTGGGAAGACCTAATGTTTTAAAATCGGGAATAAGGCTAGGGATAAGACGAAAGGCCGCCGAAATTGTCCCGCGCGAATGATAAGCATTTCCTCTAAAGCGAGCGAGTCCTTTAATCCCAAAAGAAAAATCTAACTCTAGGCCCTCTTCTAACTCTCTTCTTTGCTCTTCATTTAAAACTTGATAAATCAAATTTTTAATATCATCGCCTTTAAGTTGATCCATCTTCACACGGACAATTTCCCCGTGAAGACGCATGGCCGGAGCAGAATTGACGGCAAAGTGTAAATCCGAAGCACCACTTTCCACCATCAGTTTTAAGAGAGTCTGAATCTTGAGCTCTTTTTTTTCACCACTTATTGCATTGTTATCCATTGGCACTCTCTCCTTTTAAGGGTGTTGCGGGGTTATCGCCTGATGAGTTACTGACGGCCTCTTCAATGGTGGTGAGACCTTTGGCGACTTTTTGTAAGGCCGACATGCGAAGAGTTTTCATCCCTTCTTTAATACCTGTCTGCTTAATGGCCTCGGCCGATCCTCCCTCCAAAATCACTTCACGCACTTTTTGTGTCATAGGGAGAACTTCATAAATGGCCACACGGCCTTTATATCCAGTATTATTGCAGTCAGAGCAGCCTTTCCCGCGATAGACCTTCATTTTTTCCGCACTGCTTTTAGCTAGTCCGATTTTCATAAGCATAGCAGGAGTTATTTCAGGGGCCTCAATGCGGCAGGAGAGGCAAATTTTGCGGCAAAGCCTTTGGGCCACCACCACATTCAGTGCACCGACGATGAGAAAAGATTCGATTCCCATATTGAGAAGTCGTGTCACGGTAGAAGGCGCGTCGTTGGTGTGAAGAGTAGAGAGAACTAAGTGACCTGTTAAGGCCGCTTCAACGGCAATTTCTCCTGTCTCATAATCTCGAATCTCCCCCACCATAATGACATCGGGATCTTGTCTTAAAAAAGATTTCAGAGCGGAAGCGAAAGTGAGTCCTACATCTTTTTTCACATTCACTTGATTAATCCCAACCATATTAAATTCCACGGGATCTTCCACTGTTGAAACATTGCTATCCACAGTATTGAGGGCCTGAATAGCGGAATAAAGGGTTGTTGTTTTTCCTGAACCTGTCGGACCTGTTACTAGGCACATGCCAAAAGGGCGCATAATGGCCTCTTTAAAAACTGCTAGCTGCTGATTTTCAAAACCAAGTTTTGTCATATCAAGTTGCAAGCTGGAAGAATCTAAAAGCCTTAGCACCATTTTTTCACCAAAGAGTGTCGGCAAACTAGAGACTCGATAATCAATTTGCATAGGACCGATTTTCATCTTAATACGGCCATCGAGGGGTTTTCTCTTTTCTGTAATATCCATCTTGGCCATAATTTTAAGCCGCTGAACAATAGGCCGATAGATGCTCTTTGATTGTTTTAAAACTTCAATTAAAGATCCATCCATTCTAAAGCGAACGCGAAACATCCCTTCATAAGGCTCTACGTGAATATCAGAGGCCTTCTTAATATAGGCATCGGCGAGAATGCGGTTTACCACATTGATAATTTCTTGGCCGATATCTTCTACTTTGGCCGAGTCTTCTTCTGAGGCGTCTACGTTAATGAGTTCCATTTCCTGGACAACTTCTTCAACTGTTCGGGCCACCTTTTCAAAAAGAGCGTACCAATTAGAGAGACTGGTTAAAACCAACTTGAGAGGTTTTTTGACGGTGCCTTTGAGTTCTTCCAGAAGAGGAATAATAGTGGGATCATAAGTGGCCAGCACTAGGCCTTGAGCATTTTTTTGAATACAGACAACGCGGTATTTAACAACAGTGCTTTTTGTAATGCTGGTTAAGGTATCAGGAGGGATGGGAACATTGGAGAGATCTACTAACTCCAGCGTGTAGTTGTCGGCCATTAATTTGGCAAACTTTTCATCAACAAAATCTTTATGGGTTAGCAAAAGGGCCTCTGAGACAGAATTGGGATTTTTGTCCCCTTCAAGTTCTCTCATTTCATTGAGTGTCATCATTCCGGAGTTCATCACTAAGCGCAAAAATTCGTTTCTAAACATCTCTTCCTCCTAAAGCACTGGTTACTTATCGGAGGAAAGAAAAAAAAATAAAGGGTGGCCAAGAAAGGGATAAAGAGAGAGAAAAGTATTCCTCTCAAACTTTAATAACTTTTTTATCAAGGACTGTTTCAAAATGAAGCCTCTTCTCCGCGGCCAGTTTCACCAAGCATCCTTTTTTATAGCGCTTGGAGCAAGCTCCATGCTTCTGGCCATAAACCAAAACCCGCGCCTTCAGCTAGGTCTTTTTATTTATACGCTGGGGCTTTGTGCTCTTTTTGGCATAAGTGCTCTCTATCACCGCATCAACTGGCCTCCTAAAAGGCGCATGTGGATGAGGCGTCTTGATCACGCGGCCATTTTCTTTATGATTTCAGGGACGGCGACTCCTTTGTGCCTGGTGGCCTTGCCTCAAGAAACCAGCGGCGAGGTTCTCAAAATCACCTGGTCTGTGGCGGCCCTTGGAATAGTGGAATCTCTTTTTTGGGTGAAGGCGCCAAAATGGGTGACGGCCTTTTTGTGTGTTCTTGCGGGCTGGGCCGTTTTTCCCTATTGGAGTGAATTTACGTCAACTCTTAGGCGAGAACAGCTAGATCTTCTTCTCTCGGGCGGGGTTATCTATACACTTGGCGCTGTTACTTATGCCCTTAAAAGGCCGAACCCTTCTCCCCAATATTTTGGGTATCATGAAATTTTTCATGTGATGGTGATGATAGGGGCCTTTTTACATTTTTTGATGATCTATGATCTTATCAAAGGGCCTTAAAGTAATCTCTGCAACTTAAAACATCTTTTTGAATCTGCTCAACGAGTTCATCAACACTGTTAAACTTAATTTCACCGCGCAGTTTCTTCAAAAAAGAGACTTCGATTTTCTCCCCATAAAGATCATCGTCAAAATCAAGGAGGTGTGTCTCAATGGTTATCTTGAGGCGCTCTTCAAAAGTAGGCGTAATTCCTACATTCGTCACAGATTGATAAATCTTCTCTTTTCGCCTTGTTTCACTAATATAGACGCCGCGAGAGGGAACAAGCCAATCTTCGTGCAAAGATAAATTGGCCGTAGGAAAACCTATGGTTCGCCCACGTCCGCGCTCTTTAATAACGAGACTGGAGAGACTGTAAGGACGGCCAAGATAGCGAGGAACATGGGCCAGCTCTCCCTTTTTTATAAGATCGCGCAAGAGAGTAGAAGTAATGCGTTTTCCCTCTAAAGAGAACTCACTAAATTCGACAACTTTAATTTGAGGATTAAGCTTTTTACTCATTTGACGCAAAAGATGAATATCGCCTCGCCTATTATTGCCAAAAAGAAAATCGTCACCGAGATGAATCTCTTTAACTTTCTCAGGCGCAAAGAGCAGCGTTTGCTGCAAAAAATCTTCCGGCGAAAGAAGACTAAAATCGCGATTAAAAGGAATTTCTAAAATAGCATCCAAGTTCAAATCTTCCAGAAGCTTCCTCTTTTCCTCTAAAGGTGAGAGTAGAAAGTGAGCAATGGCCGGATTAAAAATTTTTAAGGGATGAGGGGTGAAAGTAACCAGAACAGCGAGACTCTTCTCAGCGTGAGCGGCCTTAACAAATTCTTTGAGGAGATGACGATGACCAAGATGAACCCCATCAAAATTGCCGATGGTAAAACTATAAAAAGGGCCTTCTTTGGTGGCCTTATCGCTAAAGAGATCTCTTGTGGATTGATAAACTTTCATAGAAAGTGAATTTAGTTTTTCACTTGGTAAAATGCAACAAAAAAGGTTTCAACTAGTGCGCCCCTTTAAAGAGATTATCCGAGATGAATCATTGGCCCATTTAGCAAAGCTACTGCAAGAAAAAAAAATAATGACCCTTGGCAAGCAGCTTTCTTCTCTTTCTCTCAAAGAGAGAATGTTGCTTGTGAGTGAAAATCTTCCTACTTCTTTAAGCAAAGATGATCTCTTAAAGATTATGGTGCCTCTTGCTCACCTTCAAGAGACAAAAGATCTTTTTTCTCTCAATGAAAAAGGCCTTCAAGGATTTTTACTTTGGCCCCTTGGCCTTTATGTAGAGAAAAATTTCAAGACAAAAGAAAAACTTCGTGATGCTTTTTTTCTTCTTGAAGAGATTACCAAACGCTTTACTAGCGAGTTTTTCATCCGCTCTTTTATGGATGATTTTCCTCTCGAGACAAAAAAAAGATTATTTATGTGGGCCACATCAAATAATCACCACCTCAGACGGCTTGCTTCTGAAGGATCGCGCCCCTTTTTGCCTTGGGGAAAAAAATTAAAAGAGGACACTTTCTCTTTTCAAGAAAGTATTCATCTTTTGAAAATTTTATCTCAAGACTCTTCTCTTTATGTACAAAAATCCGTCTGTAACCATCTCAATGATTTAAGTCGCCTCTCTCCTCAAAATCTCATGAAAGCGATCCCCTCTTTAAATCTCTCTGAGATACAAAAGAGAAAGGCCCTTCGCAGTTTAATAAAAAAAGGAGATTCTTCTGCTCTTCAACTTGTGGGGATTAAAAAAGATAAAAGCTGCTCTCTTGAAAGTTGGTCTTTTACTCCTCGTCACCTACAGCTCAATGAAACACTTTTCTTTCACGCCTCTCTCAAAAACAAGCAGCACAAAGAACAAAAAATTATTATCCATCTCGTTTTTTCTTTTCTTCAACAAAATAATCAATGGGGAAAAAATAAAATATTCAAAGTCAGAGAATTAATACTCGCCCCTTTGGAAGAAAGGCCGCTTACCTTTTCTTGGACGATGAAAGAAGTCACTACGCGAAAATATTATCCTGGCAAACAAAAGATTGCTCTACAATTCAATGGAGAGATGAGTGAGATTAAGTTTTTCTCTTTTTCAAAAAAATAAGTTGTATCTTTTTTCTCTCTTTTAAGAAATTTTTATTTTTTTTATTTTTTGAGAAATGATAGGCAATAAGATTTTTATAAAATTCTTCTACTTTCTTTTTTTCTTCTTTGTTGAAATCTTGCTCTTCTCCAAGAAGATGATGAAAAAGATCCACCGATGCTTCTTCTTCAAGAGAAGAGAAAACTCTTTTAATAGACCTCCTTATTTTATAACATCTAAGCCATTGAGGAAGAGGCCAGTAAGTTACAAGATGAAATAAAAAAAGAATGATGGCCAAGATAAAAAAAGAGTAATGGTAAGATGAAGAGAAAAGAGAAGAAAAAGGACTCTTTCCTTGATGAATGAAAGATGCTTTTTCTTTTCTACTTTCTTCAAAAGAAGACTGTTCTTTTTTGGGGAAAAAATCCTCCTGATGTCGTCTCAGTTTTTTATTTATTTTCTCTTCTAAAAAAAGATTAACTCGCTGCTTTTTTTCTTTATTAAAATAGATAATATCTTTGGTTAGTTTTAACTTTTCATGAAGGGAAAGAAGCTTGAGGCGAAAATGAATTTTTTTTTCTTTTTTTCTCTCATTAAAAGTAGTGGAAGAATCCTTTTTTAAAACAAGATAGTGCTCTTTTTTTTCTTGAAAATCCATTTCTAAATGCTGAAAGTTCACTGTTCCCTGAAAGGTAACTGTAAGATCTACAATATCTTTTTTTTCTTTTTTTATCTTCATTTTATAGTGAAGATCTCCCACTAAAGGGCCAACTCTTTGCTGGCGAAGATAATAGCGCAGCGGGAGAGACTCTAGTGAAGAAGGTTCACTGGAAAATCGCTGAATTTTTACTTTTAATGTCGTCAACTTATCATCTAAGAGTTCATTAATTTTTTTCTGGGGGAAAAGGGCCACTTGATAGAGCAAGATGCGATCTTCTCCAATTTCCCCCATCTTATCTAAAAGAAGATGTTTCATGGCAAAAGGAAAACGAGGATAGTGCGTAATTTGATAGTGAAAACTTCCGCGCATTTCGGGTGGATAGACAAGATAATAGCGAACTTCTAAGAGTTCATGAGCATAGATCTTTAAAGCAGATTGCTCTACGACAATTTTAAAATAATTTTCTTTTCCTGATGAAAAAAAAGAAAAGAAAAAAAAGAAGAGAAAAAAAATATTTTTTGCATTCTTTACTACCATTGATAAAGCTCTCTTGTCTGTTTTCCCTTTTTTCTTTTTTCATCAAAATAACGTTTGAGTGACTTTCCGTTTAAGTTTGTCACAGACTTTGTATCTTCTAAGTAAGAAAAGTCATTTAAAGAAGATTCTCCTGTCTCCTCTCCTTCTTCTCTTTCTTTTCCCGCTAAAAAGGAATTCTCTTCTTGTTGTTGAAGTTGCCAGAGGAGCAAAGAGAGATTTTTTTGCAAAGGTCTCTTGTAGATCTCTCTTTGATCTGGAAATTTTTCTAAAAGAGAAGATATGTCTAAATAGGCCTCTAAAGATTCATTATAATTTCCCATCAAGGCAAGAAGTGTTGCGTAATTAAAGCGCACATCGAGATCATGAGATTCTAGTTTTTCTTCTTCATAAAAATCCCGTGCTGTTTGAAACATTTTCTGCGAAAGAAAATAAAAAAATATTTTTCTTTTATCACTGCTTTTCGTTCTTCCTTCCCGCCAGAGAGAAAAGAGAATTTCCACCTCCGGAGGAGTGAGTTCTTTTAACTGAGGAGTCCACTCAATATCGAAAATAAACTCTTTTCCTTCTATAAAGAAAGAGAAGATCGCGAAAAAAAACAAAAGAGAAGATCTTCTTTTCATTGCTTTCTCCTTTGATAACGATAGGACCAAAAAGGATAAAATGAAAACAAAGCATAGAAAAAAAGAATCGGCAGAATGGCATAATAATTCAAAAAAACTGTTGGCCCTTTATTAAGAGATGTTTTACTCCATGAAGATATTTTATTTTTCTTTGAAGTAAAACTCAAATCTTTCAAAAGAGAGACTCTTTTTAAATCTCTTAACAATCTTTCATTGGCCTTACTCCAAACGCGGTGTTCTCCCTTTCCAGGGATAAACTCGCCTTCTTTACTTCCTACTTTTACAAAATTTATCTCATTTTTCTCTACTCCCTGAAGGCGATCTTCTTTCCAGTCAAAGTCGGAAAAAAGATAAATGCTCTCTTCTGCCTTTAGTGAATATATTTTTTTACTCTTTAAAAAATCTAAACTTTCTTTAATATCACTTCCCTTCACCATCACATTCATTACATCCATTTCTTTGAGTAAAAAAAGATCTCTTTTCAATAAATCAATATCTCCTGTCGTTAGAGTTAAAAGATAGGGCGGACTTCCCAGTAAAAGAACAGTCCAGCGATGATGACTCTTGTGGATCCTACTTATTTCACTGCTAAGTTTATCAATTAAATGAGTTATCCTTTTTTCGGCCAGCATAGATGTTGAAATATCTAACAGTAAAATATGGTGTTCTAAAGGATGCTCTCTTTTTTGCCGCTGCTCTTCTCGAAGATTAGGAGGAAGAGTCCACTGCGTTTTCCAAGGAAAAAAAGAGAGCATCATAGAAAAAAGATACCCTCCTAAAAAAAAAGTGAGTAGAAAGATTTTCTTTTTTGATAGTAAAAAAAGATGACTCTTTTGAAGAGAGCGGCCATAAAAAAAAAGGCGTAGAACAAAGAAAACAAGAAAAAAAGAGACTATTTTTTCAACATCCATAGCCCCCCTCCTCTGCAAAAAACAAGTTTATCAATCATGAAAAAAATAAAAATAAAAAGCAGACCTATCTTCCAATAATCATAACTCAAATCATAAAAAGAAGATTGAATATCAAAAGAAGGAAGCATTTTCTTTTTTCCGGCAATTTTTTGTAGAGAAGAAAGAAGAGCTCCTTGCTCTTTGATGGAAAAAAACACGCCCTTTGTTATATTGGCCATTTGTTTCATGAGCTTATAATCAACACTTCCTCCTGGAATTTTTTCTCGATAAATAATTCTCTTTTCGTGATAATGGGGAATCGTTGCACCATTTCCCTGAGTCCCAACTCCTATGGGATAAATAACAACTCCCATCTCTCTTGCTTTTTCTGCTGCCACCAAAGGATCCACAAGATCTACCTGGCCCACTCCATCTGTGATTAAAATAATACTCTTTTTTTCCACCTCACTGTCTTTCAAGAGACGAAGGGCATACATTAAACTGTCTCCTAAATTAGTCCCGTGACCTAAATCACCAATGGCCGCAAGATGGAGAGATTCTTTTAAAAAATCTCGATTAAAGGTCAATGGCATGGGAGCAAAAAGACGCTCCGAGAAAAACAAAAAGGCCAAACGATGATCTTTTGGTATTATTTCTAAAAAATTCTCCACCGCCTTCATCACCACACTGTAGCGATTAGGCATAAAATCATCGGCCAGCATAGAACGAGAAAGATCGATGAGTAAAACCACATCACCATCTGAAGGACGAAAAAGAGGATCTTCTTCTTCTCTTTTTATTTGTGCGGGACCCAAAAGGGCCATAATGAGCATCAAATGACCTATGAATCCAATAAAAACAGAACTATAAAAAAGAAGAGAATAAAAAAAGCGATGCTGCTTTCCTTTAAGAGGAAGGTAGGGATAAGATTTTTTTAGAGGCCATGAAAAAACATTCATGAGAAAAAGAAAAAAAAGAAGAACGCCCAAGAGCGACCACCAAGGATGAAGAAAAAAATCAATGGGATAGAGAGAAGAAAGATTCAACATTTTCCCCCTAAAATTTCTTTAAGATTATTTTCATATTCTTTTTTTAAGGAAAAAATCTCACTCAAATAAGGCCCTAGTGATGAAGAAGGTGCATAGAGAAGCAGACTGAGTTTTTCATAAAAAGGAGAAGTCTCTTTGTTTTCCTCAATAAGAGAAAATTCTTTTTTTAAATATTTTCTCAGCTTGTCGACACTATCAAGCTCAAGACCCTCTAGTTTTTCCAACTCTCTTTGAATTTGTTTCCTTTCACGCCTCTCTTCTCTCTTTTTCCTCACGCGAAAAAAAATCATCATGAGAAGAAAAAAAACAAAGGTACTTAAAGATGTTTTAAGAAGTATTTTCTGCCAGTTAATCTCTTTAAAATCTAAAAAAGAAGTAAAGTAAAAAGATGACAAAGAATCACTATCCCACCAAGAACTCTTCTGCTCGCGCTTGATTTTAAAATCACCTAATGAAAACTCAAGGCCTTCCATTTCAAAAGGAATGCTTCCTCCTCTATAGAGAAGATAACTTTTAAAAGAAATAAGATCTGCATTTTCTGCATGAACTTCAAGAGGCGTATAACGGCGCAAAAAAAGGGCCTCCCCGAGGAAATAATTTTCTTTTTCTTTGAGCTTTGATATTTCTTTTAGTGAGAGATCTTGTCCAATGACCTCCACTCTCATGACTTTCATTTTCTCAATAACAGCACTTTTCTCACCTTTATCTCTCGTCAAATAAAGCTGAGCGGCCATTACGGGAGTCCAAAATAAAAATAAAAATAAAAATAAAAAGCATAATTTCATCATCACAGAGGACCTAGATAATTAAATATTTTAATAAAATCATCGAGATACTGCCGCTGACTCTTTAAACCTAAATCATGAAGAAGAGAAGATTCATATTTTTTTTCTTCATGACTCCAAAGAGGATAACAGCGTTGAAGTCTTCCCTCATAAATCCCTTCATCCGTAAAACTAAAAAAACCACTCTTTTTCTCATGAGGTAAATGAAAGGCCCTTAGACGCAAGACTATTTTAGATAAAGAAGCAAACATCTCTTCATCTTCACTTGAGGCCATCGAAGTGAAAAAAACAACGCCGCGCTTTTTTTCACTCATGCGCAAATAGAGTTTTTTCAGCTCGTCTCTTCTTGAATAACTCTCTTTTTTTTCATAAAGAGGAAGTCTAATTTCTCCTTCTTTATTCATAAAACCAAGCTCTCTTATCTCTCTTAAAAGAAACATGGGGTGAACCATCTCTCCTTTAAGCTCAACTTCTTTAAGGGTGCTGCTCATGAGGAGAAGGCGAATGGTGGCCTTTTTTTTTCTCGCCGCCATCAACAGCAAAGACGAGAGTTCAAGAAAAGACTCCAAATGACTTTTACCTAGCTTATTGAGTAAAACCACCGAGGGATGAAGATCAAGGGCCAAAACAAATTCAAGCGTATCTTCAAAATCGTATTCTTTAATATAGTGCTGACGCGTTCGATAATAGAGGGTGCGATCCAGTTTACTGGCGTCATCGCCA
Source organism: uncultured Oligoflexia bacterium (assembly GCA_937898585.1). Classification (GTDB taxonomy): domain Bacteria; phylum Bdellovibrionota; class Bacteriovoracia; order Bacteriovoracales; family Bacteriovoracaceae; genus CALDHR01. The sequence goes on along the minus strand of CALDHR010000042.1, from coordinate 1,873 downwards.
AACTCATAAGGGCGATGCCCTTTAAAATCCATGGACTGACTAGAGAGATGAGAAAAAAGTTGGGCCACGCCGTGATTTCCCACTGCCTTTAAGAGAAAAAGTTCAATTTCTTTTGCTCTTGCTGCTAACACTAAAGCAAAACCTTTTTGAGAATTTGCTGAATTACTTCAAGGGCCGTCAAATTCTCAATTTTGGCCTCATAGCTCAAGATAATTCGATGGGCCAGCACACGTGGAGCGATGGCCAATAAGTTTTCAGGAGAGACAAAGTCACTTCCCTTGCGAAAAGCATCGTACTGGGCCAGCTTATAAAGCCAAAGGGAAGCGCGAGGCCCTGCACCACAACTAATATAGGTGGCCTCTTTTTTTCGCGTCATATTCACTATTTCAACAATGTAGTTAACTATTTTTTCATCCACAAAAACTTTATCAATCTCCTCGCGCATGGAAATAAAATCATCCGTGGCCAGCATCGCCTTAATTTCTAAGAGCTTCTCTTCACTACTTTTATGAGACAAGATAATTTTTTTCTCTTCTTCAATACTAGGATAATCCAGCGTCACCTTCATCATAAAACGATCAAGTTGTGCTTCTGGTAAATTAAATGTCCCTTCTTGCTCGATGGGGTTTTGGGTGGCCAGCACCACAAAAGGGGCCGTCAACTTGTAAGAGACATCTCCAATAGTCACTTGTCTTTCTTGCATGGCCTCTAAAAGGGCCGATTGGATTTTAGCGGGGGCACGGTTGATTTCATCGGCCAAAAGAAGCTGGGTGAAAATAGGGCCAAACTTGATTCTCTCTTCGGCCTCACTTCCAATGAGAAGAACAGAGCCCGTTAAATCGGAGGGAAGAAGATCGGGGGTAAACTGGATTCTCTGAAATTTGAGTTCACAGAGTTTGGCCAAAAGAGAGACACTGCTGGTTTTGCCTAAACCCGGAACTCCTTCGATGAGAAGATGGCCTTCGCAAATAAGCGCCATCATCATGGATTCAAGGAGTTCATGTTGACCAACAATAAACTCACTGGCCACTTTCATCACATCATCAATTTTCTGATTAAACTGATTGCCCATTGTCCACCCGTTTTTCATTTATTTTAACATAAATGAAAACAAATGAACGACGTAAAGAAGTTTTTCGCTAAAGATTCAATAAAAAGAATCTAAAGTTTTCATCACCATCAGGACAAATAAACCCGGCGATGCTTTTCTTTTTTATACAAAACCTTCCCCGGCGCTCCTTTGACGGCCTTGAGGTTTTTGACTTCTGTATAAATTAAATCAACTTCTCCTTCTTTTCTCCCCGATAATTTCCCCGCAATCTCCTGCCATGCTTCTTCCGTGAGGAGACTGGCCGAATCCACTTTCACAACAAGGTGGGAGGAAGGGCCTTCTTTGAGATGAAACCAAAAGTCATTTTTTCCGGCCCACTTGCTGCGCAGAAAATCATTTTCGCGCGCATCTCGCCCCATGGCGGCCTTATGAGAAGCAACAAAAAACTCTAATAAATTGCTTTTTTCTTCTTTAACGCTGAGAGGACCTTTAAAATCTTTTTTAGAAAAATAAAAAATCGATACTCTTTTTTACTCTCTTACTCTGTTCTTTTTCTTTCTTCTCTTCTTTTTCTTTTAAGTGATGATACTCCCACAAAACATCCTGCAGTCTTTTTTCTAAAATCTCTGCGCCGCGCTTGAGTTTTTTACTTTTTTCAAAAAGTAAATTTCGCTGCTGGTAATAAGGAAGTTTTTCAGGACAGTGAAATTTGATCCCTTTATAGATGAATTTATTCTCTTTAATAAAAGGCCTATAACTTTCTTTCTCACTGATCTCTTGCAGCTCTTCAGCTAAGCGACTCTTTTTTAAATCTTCTTCTAT
>CALDHR010000041.1 GCA_937898585.1 uncultured Oligoflexia bacterium | reverse complement strand
CCTTCGATAAGCATTCATGATCTTATCGGTCGGGTAAAGAAAAACTTTAATGTGACAAGTCTATCAAGAAAACGGAGGTTAAATTAGCTGAGTTCGGGATTAAATTTCCTTAATCCAGATAAACACCCTCATTTTTCCTTTAGGAGATTTTTTTCGCGTTCGGCTGAGATAAATTTTGCTTTCTTCTAAGGATGAGCTCTCTAAGATAAAATCTTTGACTCGCTCTTTATCGATAAACAAATTGTAATAATAGCCTCCAGGTACCATTGTCCCTGGAACAACGCTATCAACGGGAAGAGCATCAAAGCTTGTTATAAGAGACTCTAGTTTTCGCCTCAAACTACGGGCCTGAGGAGAGGCCATGAGCAAACGATAGACTCTATCTTGCGCATGAATATCGTCGCGATAACCTTGAGCAAAAAATTCTTCATAGGAAGACTGCTCAAACTCGGCCAATTGAAAATCTTGAAGCATCGTCTCTTCAGAAGTAATCAAAAGATCTGATTCAGGTCCTGGCCTATCTACTGGTCCCTCATCGAGTGAACTCATTTCAGCATCTTCAATATTTTTAAAATCTAGTGCTGATAACTGCTCTCTTTCAACATCATTATTGGGGTTCATTACAATAATACTTTTTCCTGGTTTCAAAAAATCAGGAACATAGAGTTCTACTTGCTTGGCAATACTACCTTCTCTATCTTTATTAATGTAATAAACACTATACATTATTCCAAAAAAGAAAAATCCCAGCATCGCCGTATCGCGAAAAAAATAATAAATCTTTTTGGCCCAATAAGTTTTCTCATAACTTTCAAGGTTGACTTGAGGATGAAGAAAATTTTTTTTCATTTTATCCAATAAATCATTCCATTCAGGATAAAGAGTCACTTCAAGAGAGTTCAGGACTTCATCTTCATAGGCCCCACTCAAATTAAGGGGAAGATGCAACTCGCCTACAATTTTTACAAAAGTTATTTGCGCTCCAGGAGAATAAAGATGCTCTATAAGAAAAATTTCGCTCAATCTTTTTTCATGCTGAATAAATTTCTCAACAAAGTAATTTCTTAAAATAA
>CALDHR010000040.1 GCA_937898585.1 uncultured Oligoflexia bacterium | reverse complement strand
TCGTTTAATCCCGTGGACAATATAATTTTTTTTAAGAAGGAGTTTCGCTAAATAGGCCCCATCTTGACCCGTGATGCCCGTAACAAGAGCGACTTTTTGTTTGCTGTTTTGCATGATTTTTCCTTTGGCAGAGGAAAATCAAATATCGCATTTTCATCATTAGGGCCATTAAAAGATAGCGTCGCGCACTTCTTGGCCAGATCTGGCCTCTTGGAGGACATTGATAAGGTAGTGCTGATAAGGTCCCTTGGGAATAGATTCAATAATCTGGGTAAGGCCGTTTTTATCGATGAAGTTCATGCGCAGAGCAATTTCTTCAAGACAGGCCACTTTTAATCCCTGGCGCTCTTCAAGGGCCGCAATAAAAGACCAGGCCTCAAGGAGAGATTTTGGTGTTCCTGTATCGAGCCAGGCCATACCGCGGTTGATGGTTTCAACTTTAAGGGTTCCCTCGTTGAGGTAGGTGGCCATCAGGTCGGTAATTTCTAGTTCGCCACGAGGACTAGGAGCTTGGTGGCGGGCGCGCTGAGAAACGGTTTCATCAAAAAGGTAGAGTCCGGGAATAGCGTAAGAAGATTTGGGTTTTTTAGGTTTTTCTTCGATGGAAAGAACGCGCCTAGTTTCACTGTCAAACTCCACAACACCATAGCGTCCTGGATCTGAGACAGCATAAGCAAAAACATGGGCAGAGCTTTTCTTTTCTTTAAAGTCGCTAACTTGTTTTTTGATGGCCTGGCGGAAGGGACTGTAGTCGCCATAAAAAAGATTATCGCCCAAAATAAGCATAGAAGGACTACCGGAGAGAAACTCTTCACCTAAAATAAAAGCATCGGCGATACCGCGCGGAGAATCCTGAACAACATAATCAAACTTCACACCAAGATGACGGCCATCGCCCAAAAGATTTTTGAAATTGGGTAAATCCTGCTCCGTGGAAATAATTAAGATCTCTTTGATCCCGCAGAGCATTAATAAAGAGAGAGGGTAATAGATCATAGGTTTGTCATAAATAGGTTGAAGCTGTTTTGTCATAACTTTTGTCAGAGGATAAAGTCTTGTTCCCGTGCCTCCGGCCAAAATGATTCCCTTCATATATTTGCTCCTATTTCTTGGTTGCTCTGTATTAGTTGTCTATCCTTGAGGTATTCAGCGAGAGCGTCTTTCCAGTGAGGTAACTGAGTGTAGGGAGAAATTTTATCTCCACTTAAAACACTGTAAGGTGGTCGCTCAAAAGAGGCCGGAAAATCTCGATAGCTGACAGGAAAAAGTTTTTGGGTAGAGAGGCCACTTTGAGTGAGAATTTCATGGGTAAATTCAAACCAGCTACACTCACCTCTGTTGGTAAGGTTGTAGGTGCCAAAAGGCATGAGTAAATTTCCCTTGATAAGCTTACTTATTGTTTTGGCCATATCGAGGGTGTGAGTTGGTGACATAGTCTGGTCATTGACAATAGTGAGCTTTTCATTATTTTTCGCTTTTTTTAAAATCGTCTCCACAAAATTTCCCCCTTTTCCCCTTGCGCCATAAATGCCAAAGAGAGAAGAGCTACGAAAAATATAGTGATTAATGGAAGAGAGTTGAATGATTTTTTCAGCAAAAAACTTAGAGAGACCATAATGGCCAAGGGGGTTAGGGAGATCTTCTTCTGTGTAGGGAGTTTTTTTATTTCCATCAAAAATATAGTCACTACTAATATGAATTAAAATGGCCTTTTCTTGTCTGACAAAATCGGCGATACCAAGAAGGGCCATACTGTTAATAGCATAGGAGTCTTCTTTTTCTTCTTGGGCCTTATTGGTATTGGTGAAAGCGGCGCAGTTAATAACAAAATCAATATTGGCCAGTTGAAGCTCTTTTTTCAGCTTACTCAATTGAAGAGAGATCTTTTCAGATGAGAGAAAATCAACTTGATGGCGATTAGGACAGATGAGTTCAAAAGTTTCGTCTGTGTTATTTTTTTGCAGTCGCTGAATATCGCGACCTAATTGCCCTTGCGCGCCTAGCAAAATAATGGTTGGTTTCATGTTAAAATCCACTTTTTGTTTCACTAAGTGCACACCATTTAGCATCTTGCTCTGAGAGGATGGGATTTTTCACCCCCCAGTCAATGGCCAAATCGGGATCATTCCAGCTGATTCCATTGTTGCACTCAACACTATAGTGATTGTCTACTTTGTAAAAAAGATGACAATTTTCTGAAAGCGTACAAAATCCGTGAGCAAAACCGGAGGGAATATAAAAATAAAGCATATTCTCACTGCTAAGTTCAACTTTGCAATGATGCTTGTAAGTAGGAGAGTTGGGACGCAAATCCACCACCACATCGAGAACTCTTCCCTCAAGAACGCGGACAAGTTTTGTCTGGCCCATGGGAGGTGATTGAAAGTGAAGACCGCGGATAACATCTTTTTGCTGTGTGTAGGAGTGGTTATCTTGAACAAAATGGGTGTTAATGCCAAGGTCTGTCATAGTTTTTTGGTTATAGCTTTCCATGAAAAAACCGCGATGGTCACGAATAACTTTAGGTTCTAAAAGAAGCACGTCGTTAAAAAATCTCTCTACTATTTTCATGATGTTATCTTTTTCTTGATGGTTCTTCTTCTATTTTCAAAAAAAAAACACCATCTGTAAATCATCAATTTGCAGATGCCTCGCTTGACCATTAAACTGAGAGAAAGGTGATCTTGTCAAAAGAGGGATGGTTTGACAGAAAAATATATCATTTTGGCCTTGGCCGTTTATTTATTCATATGCTTTTGTTGTTACAAATGGCCTTATGCAACACCTAGTAGTTATCTTTTTTTGAGCAATTTTTTTATTTTAGATATTCCTTTTCTCTCATTAAATACATCAAAACTTTTTCTCTTATTTTCTTTTTTCAATATTGCTTTGCGCCTTGATTGGAAAAAAAAGTTCTCTTTTTTCCCCTTTCTTTTCTTTATGTTTCTTTTGCCTCAAATTGGTTTTTTAATCTATTATATGCATCATCATCAGTACCCACCAACGGGGATAACTCACTTAAAAGCATCGTGGGCCTTTCTTTTTATTTTTCCTCTTAAAAATAAAGTAAGCGAGAAGCAAGTTGTTTATTTTTTTGCGTTTTATTTATTGTTGAGCTTGGCCCTTATTTTTCCTTCATCTTTTGAATATTATTTGGATGTTCAACGAGGTCTAGGACGAGACTTATCTCCTCGATGGGGAGATATCATAACAAAGTTAGGAGGTCCTTTGTGGCCTATTATGGATGACAATGTTTATGAGAATATTTCTCTTAGTCTCGTCTCTATTGCTCCTTTCTTTTTTTCTTCTTTAGGAAAAAATATACGTTATAAATTAGCGGCGCTTACTTTATTTTTCTTTGTTTTTACTACGCTTTATGTAAATCAATTTCTTATTACACTGTTGATGCTTTTCTTTTCTTTTTCTCTTTATTTTGTTCTCTATCTTTATGTCTGGCCTCTTTTTTTTCAACGTCATCGCAAAGCAGTTCTCGTTATTTTAGGCGGTGGGGTTTTATTTATTGTGGCCCTTATGCTTAATTCTTCTGTTCAAGAAGACTTCATCAAACGCTTTGATCTTAATCCACCCAATAATGCTCTTGTTAAAAGAAAAGAGTGTTCTCAGTTAAAAAATATTGATGTTATGTCCGTCAATCGAATGAGGCTTTTTAGTACTGTTTTGCGTTGTTCTCTGCATGAAATGCCGTTTTGGGGAAGAGGAGAGCTCTCTGATTATGGCCTTATTCACGACGTTCATCTCAAGCTTACTCATACAGGGCATTCTACGCTGATTGATCTTTTTCTTTCCTTTGGCCCTTTTGCTTTTCTTTTTCTTCTTTTTTTCTATCTTTACCCTCTTTTTTTAGTGGGCAAATACCTTTTTAAGGTTAAAAAGAAAAAATCGGGTTTATTGCTTAAAAGAGCGGTGGAGTATCAACTGGCCATTTGTGTGATGGTGGTGAATATATGTATTTTATCTGTTGAGACGATCTATGGAAGAGAGGCCCTTCAGTTAACTGTAATGATTACGCTTGCCGCGGTTGTCTTTCATTTATCGCGAGAAGAGAGAAAAGAAGAATTTTAAAAATGATCATAAGTGTTGTGACAATTACCTTTAATAATTTTCAAGAACTACAGAAAACTCTTTTTTCTTTAAAAGAGGTCTCAGCATCTCTCTTTGAAATTCTAGTTATCAATGGCGGAAGCTGCCTTGAAACAAAGAATTATTTAGAGACTGTTTTTCAAGATGAATTTCCTCAAGGTTATTTTATCAGTGAAAAAGATGATGGCATTGCCGATGCCTTTAATAAAGGTTTTGCCCTTGCTAAAGGAGATGCCCTTATGTATCTCAATAGTGGTGATGTTCTTTGGGATAAAAATTATCTTGCTCAATGTATAGAAACGTTTAAAGAAAATCCTTCTTTGGGTTTTATCCACTCCAGTATTATCTTTGCCGACGAGATGGCCGGAGAGATTCTCATGAGGCCACGCGGAAAATTGGGTGACGTCAATCTCGGGCGAGGGATGCCTTTTTTTCACCAAAGCATGGTGGTGAAAAAAGATGTTTTTCAGCAACTAGGACTTTTTAAGACGCAATACCGCTATGCTATGGATTATGAATTTGTACTGCGTCTTTTTAAGCACAAAATTGAGGGATTAGAGCTTTCTGGTCCTGTTGTTTGGATGGATGGAAGTGGCGTGTCTGTTAAGCAAGAAAAAAAGAGTATCTTTGAATGCCAAGAGGCCTTAAAGCGTGATAACTTGTATTTTTGGCCAGTGGCCTTTGGTTTTTACCAGAGATTAATGCGCTATTATGTGAGGCGAGTGCTTTTAATCCTTCGTATTGACTTTATTATCCGCCTCTATAAAAGAAAAAAATCATGTCGAGCATAACATCACTTAGTATTATTGTTCCTACTTTTGGGCGTGCAGCGACTGTGGTGACTGCTTGTATTCAATCTATTTATGATGATTATGAGCATTCAAAAATAAAGCTGCCCCTTGAAGTTCTTCTGGTGGATCAAAACGAAACTCCCCTTACTTTTTCCAGTGAAGCTAAAAAAAATTGGAAGTCTTTTATTCATCTTACAGGTCTTCATCCGTCCGTCACAAAGGCCAAAAATAGGGCCGCAAAAGAGGCCAAGGGAGATCTTCTTTTTTTCTTTGACGATGATGTTGTCTTGCATAAGGGAAATATTCAGCGTCAGTTAGAACTTCATAATGAGAGGGATGATCTTGGAATGCTAGGTGGGCGAGAGGTTTACCCTGAGACAAAAGAGTATTTTCAGTTAGAGCAAAAAGAGAGGCGCAAGCGTCGCTTTGTTTCTTTTTTAAAATGGATTGTGCGTTCTTTTTTTTCACAGAATGTTGAGCGAGAGCGGTCATTTAAAAATATTGATGACTACATTGGGCGCATCTATCCAGAGACTTCTTTTTTCTTTTGTCGTTTTGATTCTTTTACGGCCAGGCCTATCAAGGTGGATACGGTGCGAGGTTGTAATGCCTCTGTAAAAAAAGAGGCCTTTGAAAAAGTATCAGGTTTTGATGAGAGCTTTCAAGGAAGTGCCATTCGTGAAGAGAGCGACTTTTCATTGCGTCTACAGCAGGCAGGAAAAGTAAACTATTACGCAGGAGATTTTGCCGTTACTCACCATCGCCAGCTAGGTGGGTGTAATAACTTAGCAAAAAATTATGCAACACTTATCTCTAAGTTAGAAAATGAGCTTCACTTCCAGCAGCGCCACTTTTCTCATGTTTCGCGCTTTTATTTTTTTATTCGTCTTTTTCCTTATGTTTTAAGTTACGCAAAAAGTACGGCAGGGATTTCTTTTTTTCTCGTTTTGCAGTTTACTCTCCTCTTAAAAAAATCGCGCTAGATTTATTGGCGTGAGAAGAGAGGTTTTTTCATGCTGAGTATCATTGTTCCCGTCTATCATTCTAAAAATATTCTCCCTGTTCTTTGTAAGCGTATATCAGATCTTCAACTCTCTTTTCCTTCTCTTGAGATGATTATGATAGACGATGGAAGCAAAGATGGGAGCTTTGAGACAATCAAAGAATTATCAAAGCAATATTCTTTTATCCGAGGATTTCGGCTTTCGCGCAATTTTGGTCATCAAAATGCTGTTCGTAAAGCGCTAGAGTTTACCCGCGGGGATCTTGTGGCCATTATTGATGATGATTTGCAAGATCCACCTGAGCTTCTCATTGATTTTGCGGCCAAAATAAAAGAGGGATACGATGTTGTCTACGGTGTTCGAAAGCAGCGCAAAGGATCTGTCTTTAAAGTTTTTTCTTACTTTCTTTTTTATCGCCTTTTGAAAATTTTATCTGATATCGACATTCCTCTGGATACAGGGGACTTTTGCATGATGCGCTCTTGGGTAGCAGAAGAGATGAGTCAGATGAGAGAACGGCGTCCTTTTTTGCGCGGACTTCGCAGTTGGTGTGGAGGAAATCAGATTGGTATTGAATATAATAGAGGGGGGCGTCTTGAAGGAGAATCGGGTTACACCCTTAAAAAATTATTTCAAATTGCTTTTGATGGCATTTTTAGTTTTTCCTTTATCCCCTTGAGGCTGATTACTTTTTTAGGGGTGCTGGGAATTCTTTTTTCATGCTTTTATGCTGTTTATATTTTAGGTCGCTATATGGTTGTGGGGGTGGAGGAAAAGGGATTTATTTCTCTCGCCTTTTTGATTATGTTTTTTGGTTCTCTGAATCTTCTTTCTCTAGGCATGATGGGAGAGTATCTTTCTCGTCTTTATAGTGAACAAAAAAGACGGCCTTTTGCCATTGTTGTGGAGGAAGTATCATCGTGAAGATTGTTATTTTAGGAGGAGGTTTTTTAGGGAAAAATTTGGCGCTACAGTTAGAAAAAAATGGCCATAATAGGGTGGCAATTTTTTCTCGTAGCTTTGAAAAACTAGATGATTTTCGAGGTCAATGGATTGTAGGTGATTATAAAAAAGAAGATGAGTTGCGATCTGTCTTGCGTGGAAGTGATGTAGTTTTTCATACTCTTAGTAGTAGTTTTAATTTTACTTACTTTCATAACCCCAAAGGTGAAGTGGAAGAAAATCTTCTTCCTTTTTTAAATTTCCTTCATCTTTGCCGCGAAGAAAAAATTAAAAGAATTCGCTTTGTCTCTAGCGCAGGGACAATTTATGCTTCATCAAGAGGATCTGCTACAGAGGAATCAATTCCTACGGCCTATTCTCCTTATGGAATTACAAAACTTAGTATGGAATATTTTTTACATCACTGGAGTCTTACAACGGGTGGAAAATTTGATGTTTTTCGCCTTACAAATCCTTACGGTCCTTATCAAAGCTCTGGTAAGGGGCAGGGTGTTATCGCCGTTTGGCTTGAGAATATAAAAAATAATCGCCCTCTTTTAATTTATGGCGATGGATCAGTGGCCAGAGATTTTATTTTCATCGATGATGTGGTGAAAATGCTGAGTGCTCATTTGAGGGGAGAAGATGATTTAGACCAAACATCAGAATTACTCAATATTTCCTTTGGTCAGTCTTATTCTTTAAAAGAAATTTTAAATATTTTAAAAAATATCGTGGGAAAACCCATCTCAATTGTCTATGATAAAAAAAGAGCAGCCGATACGGCGGTGGTAGAAGTAAATAATGAGAAAATCCTCTCTTGGATGAAGGATGATACTTTTAAGCTAACACCGTTAGAAGAAGGTCTCGATTTAACATGGAAATTTTTGAGGGGGAAATAAGATGAAAAAGACGGTTTTGCTGACGGGTTGTGCGGGATTTATAGGATCAAATTTTTTAAAAACCATTACTCTTCGTCCAGAAGTGAAAAAAGAATACAATTTTGTAATTGTAGATGCTTTGACTTATGCTGGGCATTATCCCACCATTGAAACAGAAATAAAAAATAATCATCATTTGAGTTTTGAGTGTTTAGATTTACGCCACGAAGAAAAAGTGCAAGAACTTTTTAAAAAATATTCTTTTGATGGCGTCATTCATTTTGCGGCCGAGTCTCACGTCGACCGCTCTATTAAAAACCCCAATATCTTTATAGAAACAAATGTTTTGGGGACATTAAATCTGCTCAATGAATCACTAAAAAAATTTGTTACGGGAAATGATTTTCGCTTTGTTCATATTAGCACCGACGAAGTCTACGGAACTCTTAAAGATGATGAGGCCACTTTTACAGAAGAGCATCCCATTAAACCTAACAGTCCTTATAGTGCTTCAAAAGCCTCCTCTGATTTAGTGGTTCGATCATTTTTTGAAACTTATGGTTTTCCGGCCATGATTACTCGTTGTTCAAATAATTATGGTCCTTATCAATTTCCTGAGAAATTTATTCCCTTGATGGTTCAGCGGGCGAAAAGTGGGGAGAAACTCCCTATTTATGGCGAAGGAAAAAATATTCGCGATTGGATTTTTGTAGATGATCACAACGAGGGTGTTTGGAAAGTTTTTACAAAAGGGCGTGCTGGGGAAGTTTATAATTTAGGCGGAGGATGTGAAAGGCGCAATCTTGATGTGGCCAAAACAATACTGCAATATTTTAACTTATCAGAAGATCATCTTTCTTTTGTGACGGATCGTCTTGGTCATGATTATCGCTATGGAATTTGTTATGAGAAAACAGCGCGAGAGTTAGATTGGGCCCCTAGCGTGAGTTTTGAAGAAGGGCTTAAAAAGACCATTGAGTGGTATCTCAATAATGAAGACTGGATGGAGAGTGTGAAGCATCGAAAAGAAGTGGTGGATCGAAAGGATGCCACTGTTTATTTTTAAAAGGACTTATTGTGAGGCAGATAATTTTTGTTTTTGCTTTTTTTTTATTTTTAAATATTCAGGCATCAATTAATGTCGTGGCCTTTGATTCATTTTATGAGCAGCACAACTTGCCTACGATGAGTTATTTTACAAACTCAACACCTCAACTGAATAATAAATCTTCTATCATTTTAAAACTCAATGCTTTTGGTGATGAGATGAATCAAGGCATTGTTGTCTTTTCTTTTGATGATAAAAAGAAGGTCTATGGGAATAAGATTTTTTACGCAGCTGAAGAAGGAGAATATCTCAGCGATCCTTCGTTGAATGATAAAGGAGACATTGTTTTTTCTCTTTATAATGAAAGAAGGCATTTTGGTATTTTTAAAGGAAAAGAGAGCGAAGAACAGAAAGTTGAGCACGTCCTAAAGTTAGGAGGACCTTTTTTTAATTTAAAGTACTCTCATCCTTTTATTACCAATGAAGGGCTTGTTTTTTATCAAGCAGAAGATTTTGAAGAAGTCAAAAGCATTCAGTCTTTTGATCTTGCTTCAAAAGAAAATAAGAAGTTATTTTCAACCAATGAAAGTATTTCTTATTTGTTTACAATGAAGGTAAGTGACAAAGGAGAAGTTCTTTTGCGAGTTCTGCAAGAAAATACCAATGATAGAATTTTTAAAGGGCATAGCGATTTAAAAGAAATTCTTATGAAAGAAAAAGAAGATTTGGGAATAAAAGAATTTTCTCATATGTTCGATATCAATAATCAGGGCGATGTTCTTATTTTGGCCATCAAAGAAGATGGAAGAAAGGCCCTTTTATTAAAAGAGTTTTGGCAAGAAGGAAAGATTGTTGCTGAAGAAGGTGATGCAGGAATTAAAGAAATTGAATATTTTTACCCACAAATAAATAAGCAAAAAACTATTGTCTTTCGCGCTATTGATGAAGAAGGAAATTATCTTGTCTATCAAATGAAGAAAGGAAAAAAAGAAAAAATCTTCTATGAGCATCAAACATTAAAAACACCCTTTGGCCGTGATGCTGAAATTTTTTATGCCAAACAGGCCCCTCCTTTTGGCGGTAATCCTTCTCTCAACGACAAAGATGAAGTGGCCATTAATGCATCACTTTTTTCTTCTTCGGGCGGACAGGCCAAGGCCATCTTAAAATTTAGTCCTGATAAATAATTAAAAATTTTAAAACCCGCTAGAAATTGTCATGGAATAACGCCGATCTTCTTTGCCTTGAAAAGCACTAGTGGAAGAATCAACCGCATAAGAAGTTAAATCAAATTCTAATTTTTTTGTTTTAAGTCCCATTCCGTAAGAACCAAACCCATCACCGTAACCAAAGCGAAGAAAAATTTTGCGCCCAAAGTCCAGTTCTCCTCCCATGGTAAGGCGGCGTGTGGCCACTACATCGCTGTGGGCCTGAGAAGAGTCTTTGTAATTAACTTCGAGATGGAGGCGAACAATATTGCCAATTTGAGGGGTAAGGGAGAAGCCTAAATCGATTGTCTGCTTGATGGGATCAGGTTCAGAGGCGATAACACCCTGCCCCTTACCAGAGCTTTGATAAGGACCGTAAGGATTTGTA
>CALDHR010000039.1 GCA_937898585.1 uncultured Oligoflexia bacterium | reverse complement strand
TAGTAGACTCTTCAGGTCCCTTACTTCGTTCTTTAAGAGATCTTCTTCAATGGCCAAAGGAGGCGAAGCATATTTATTTAATTTTTCATTGCGACGAAAGTTAGGTGCCAAATAGTGAGCGGCCAAATCAAATATTTTTTTATCATCAACTGTTCGTCCACCTAGACAACTTAGATAGATTCTTTTCTCTTTAATCAGCTTAAGAAGATTTAGTTCTATTTTAGGATCCAGGGGATTTTTACCAAAACTTCCATAAACTTTCATCAAACGTGGATTGCCTTCACTATCTCTTCCGACATCAATAATATCCCCTTCTTCATCGTATTCGTAGTCATAAAGAACTCCTGGTTTAAGCTTTAAATTCAAACGCTCTGAAAGCTCTTCATTAATCTCTTTATGACCAGGATCTTTTGCGGGAATTCCCTCTTCAATAGACTGCAAGATAAACGACTCATCACTTCGACTATAAATTCCCGTTACAATAGGATCAAAACTCTCTTTTCCTGTATTGAGATGAACAAAACCATCGATTCCTAGATAAAGATCTTCTTTTTGTACAAGCGGCATTCCTGTAAAAAGAGAAATTGAGGCCACATCGGGATGAGCAGCATTAAATTCTCCAGGCCCAATAATAACGCTGATACCATTTTTATAGTTTGTCCAAGCAAAAGCATTGCGCTCAATAATTTCTCTTAATGTCTTAAAAGTAGAATCGTTTTTAATATAGGGTAAAAGCGATTGAAAAATCTCAGGATCAATTTTTTTTAACTCTTCTAATAACTGAATATTATTGGTAATTCCGCTCGGAGTACCTGAGTTATATTCAAAAAAAACAGGATCAATGGTTTCAGGGTCTGAAATAGCAGCATCAAATCCCACCACTGGCAAAAAAGGATAATCCTTCAATGAAGAGTCAGTATATTTTTCTTCATAATAAATATTGCCTTTGATAATAGCGATAATCTCTTCAAAGGCCTTCAAGGGAACATGAGATAAATTGAGTTTTTTGGGTGTCCATTCTGAAGGAGGAAGAGAATAAATCTTTTGAAGAAGATCTCTTAAAGAACGAAGTAAGGGACCTGAAGAGTCTACTAGCTGGGAGAAATGACCTTCTGGAAAAGGTATGACAAGACCGTTTGAATCAACCGAAACAATTTTATCGTACTTCCCTGTCTCAGGGTCCTTTACTTGAAAGGTCATCTCGTAATTGGAGTGAGCGGTCGTGAGCTTCTCATTAATGGCCCATTGAGCCTCAGGAGAGCGTTCTTGATAAATTTGAGCAAATTCAGAAGGTAAATAACGACGAATCTCCCCCTTTTTATCATGATAAAAGCTCACCATATGTTCGGCCATTACTCTACTATTATTCAAAAAAAGACTTAATAAAACGGTAAAGAAGCTGATAGTTGGGATTTTTGAATACATTGAGGGTATCTCTCCATCACGATGCCAGGGGCAATTAACAAAGAATACTTCTACCACATGAGCTAGCGGCAGTGTGTTGTTTTTTTAAGAGAAAAGAAAAATCTTAATATTTTTTGCCTCAATCCGATAATCCTAGGAAGTCAACTTTATCTATAAAGGACGAACTCTCTATGATGTACACTCCTGTAAGAATTTCCACCATCAGGCCTGATGGGGCCTTGAGCTTTGATCTCTATATTCTCTTTAAAGATCAGTACGTGAAATATACTCCCAAGGGAGAAATGATTAAGAATGAAGTTCACTCAAAACTAAAAAAACAAAAAGTGGCCAAGTTTTTTATTACAGAAGAAGATGAAGTAAACTATCAGCAGTTTCTTGATGCTGTGTTACTGGAAACTATTGAAAATCCTGATATTGCTATCGGTGAAAAAATTAATGTTGTTGATGATCACGCTTCTCATAATCTTACCCAGGCCTACAAAGACCCCTCAAATCCAGAGGGATTTAAAAAAACAGAAAGCGCAGCGAAAAATCTTCACTCTCTTATTACTCAAAATAAAGAGGCCTTTAAAGAAATGCTCACCCGTGAAGTTCATGACAACGAACTTCTTATTCACCACTGTCTCAATGTTTCAACTTATGCGACAAAATTGGCCATCCTCCACGAGTGCAAGGAAGAAGATCAAGTCATTCTCTCCCTTGTCGGCCTTCTCCACGACATTGGTCACGGACAATTAGAGGAAAATCATCGTCATCTTTTTTTGAAAAATAAATCAGAAATGAGTGAAGAAGAAAAAAAATCTTATGATCTTCACCCCGAAAAAGGAGTGGAGCTTCTCAGCAAAAATCCTCTCATCACAAAAGAAATAACGGATCTTATTTCTATCCACGAAGATAATTTAGAGAAAAAAGGAAAGCTCACTTTAATGGAAGAAATCCTTTCTCTAACTAATAATTTTGATAAACTCGTCACTTTTCGAAAAATGAGCTTTAAAGAGGCCCTCAGTCTTATGTCTCGCGAAAGTTTAGGTTGCTATAATATGGAACTCTTTAATAAGTTCAAACAACTCCTTAAGCTTGAAAAGCTGCTCTAGAAAAGAAAAAATTAGTTCTGCCTTGCCAAATAGGGATGAACAATTAGGGCCACCGCCAAGATACCTATCTCAAAGAGAAGAACGAGAGGGATCCACATGGCCATCATGGTAAAAATATCTGGTGGAGTGATAAAGGCCGAAAAGATGGCAAATCCCACATAAAAATAAGGGCGCCATTTTCGCAATGAATATTTTGTCACTAATCCCATCAGCCCTAAAATAACGAGAATATTGGGAAGCTCAAAAAGAAAACCCAAGAGAACTAAGACTTTTGAAGAAAGGAGAAGAAACTCTTTAAGGCCGAGCATGGCCGTTGCCTCTTCAACGCCAAAAGAGAGAAGCATTTCGAGAGCAAAAGGGAAGAGAAGGAAATGGCCAAAACAGACACCCACGATAAAAAAAACAAAACCTGAAATAATAAAAGGGCGAATAATTTTTTCTTCATGATCATGGAGGGCGGGTTTAATAAAAAACCAGAGTTCTCTAAACCAGAGTGGAGAAGAAAAAAAAATAGACGACCAAAAGGCCACCTGAAAAAGCGAGGTTATTTTATCAAGCACTCCAAAAAAGACAATTTTTCCATCACCTGCCGATAGATGAAGTGCTTTTTTAAGAGGCGCCAAGAGGAAGTTCGAGGTCTCTTCTGCAAAATAGGCAGAGAGAAGAAAAGTAACTCCAAAAATAACGAGCACTCTAATAAGGCGCTCTCGAAGCTCTGTTAAGTGCTCTTCTACGGGCATTTCTTTCATAAAACTTTTCTCATGGTTCTCATAGGTCTCAATATCTCTTGTGTAGGGCCTTATTTTTTTCTAAATATACCGATAAGCTATCTAAGCAAATATCTAAGGTATAAAAATGAAATTAAAAATAACATACGCCTTCTTTTTTTTCGCAGTTTTTTTTTCTCATCTAAGTGATGCTTCAAAAGGCCATATGACGCTTCTACAAATTATGGGAAGAGAAGAAGAACAGTTTCATCTTAAACATCAAATAGGGCCTCTCTATAAACTTAATCAAAGAATTGTAGATATTGTAGGACAAGACTATCAGTTAAAGATTCACTCAAAGTATCAAAAAGATCTTGAGCAAGACGAAAGGCCTTCTTTTCTTTTCCTTAAGCTCATCCTCACCAGACAGCGATTACTTTTTAACATGAGAGGTGAAGGAGATGAGACAAACTATCGAGAACTTTTTCCGCAATTTTTTTACTTATTCATTAATTTTATAACAGATATTCAGGCCACCCAGAAAGATCATCTGGCCCTTCAAAAAAAGATTCCTCCACTGAAGAATTTTTTCTTTGAGTTACAACATTTGCGCGTCAATAAAGAAGAAGAATATTTTCTCCGCAATGAAAAAAATATTCTTCACATTCTCGATAAATTAGAAGATTTTATTCAAGAGTAATCTCTGGAGCAGGAGGTGTTGTCTCGTCATAAATACCGGGAAGAATTGTCAAAATCTCATACCCTGTTTCTGTCACTAAAATGGTGTGTTCAAATTGGGCCGACCACTTTTTATCAATAGTGAGAACTGTCCAGTTGTCTTTAAGAAGGTTTGTTTTATAGCTTCCCACATTGATCATGGGTTCAATGGTGAAAATCATTCCTTTTCGCAAGGTCATTCCTGTTTTTCGTTTTCCGTAGTGTAAAACTTGCGGCTCTTCATGAAACTCTCGTCCAATGCCATGTCCGCAATAATCGCGAACAACAGAAAATTTTTGCTTATGAGCAATACTTTCGATGGCAGCGCCAATATCGCCTAATTGTTTCCCGGGGGCCACTTCACGAATACCGCTCATCATGCATTCCCAGGCCGTGCGCACTAATCTTTTGTGCAGAGGGGAAACATTGTCACCTACAAAATAAGTTCGGTTTGTATCACCGTGATATTTTTTAAAATAGGTAGTGACGTCTACATTGAGGATATCGCCATCTTTAAGCTTTACTTTTTTGGAGGGAATTCCATGACAAATAACTTCATTAGGTGAAGTGCAGCATGACTTAGGAAAACCATGATAATTAAGAGGGGAAGGATAAGCATTCCGAGACGTAATATATTCATGAACAAAATTATCAACATCTTCTGTTGTAATCCCTGGCCGGATAATTTCTTGAACGGCATGAAGAGTCTCGGCCGCCATGGTACAAGTCTCTCGCATTAATTCTATTTCGCGTTCTGTTTTAATTGATACCACATAGACCTCTTTTATTTTAGGAAGGGATGAACTATAAAGCGTAGCATGATAATTTATCAAGTCTTTAGACCCCATCTTTCTCGTTATTTTACAGCTAATTATCTCGAGAGGGAACGAGAAGAGCTTGAAGGAAAACTTAATTCTTGTGAAAAAATAAAATATGTTGGGCCAGATGAACTTCCTGATTTGAATTTACCGACAATTCTTATTACAGATACTCACTTTAAGGCCGACACATCCATTCCTGCGGCCCTTTGGAAAAAAGTAATACTTATTATTCATCCTAATTCGGGACACGATAATTTTCCTCCCCACATCCTTAAAGAATTTAACTTTCCTTTTATTAAAGGAAATATTTTGCGTGCAAAGGCCGTAGCTGAATATATCCTAACTATTTTATTCAATCACTACAATCAAGTTCCCAGGCAACAAGAGTGGAACCGTCAAATGTTTAATGAGCGCTTTCTTCTCTCGGAGCAAAAGATTTTACTTTTTGGTTATGGCCATATTGGAAAAATTATTGCGCAGTCTCTTTCCCCTCTCATTGATGAAAATAATTTTTTTATTGTCGACCCTTATAAAGGAAATTTTCCCTCCGCTCCCAAGGGAGTTAAGTTTGATGCTATTGTTATGGCCTGTGAACTTACAGAAGAGACAATGGAAATGGTTAATGAGACTTTTTTTCAAGAATACTTTCATGAACATTCACTTCTTATTAACGCCGCAAGGGGATCTCTCGTAAAATTAGACGATCTTCGCAAAAGAGCTTTTGATTTTCCTAACAATATATATTATCTCGATGTTTTTCCTCATGAGCCTCGTGATTTAGAAAAATTAAAAACATACGCTAATATTTTTTGCACTTCTCATCTTGCGGGTGTTTATCAAAATCTTGATAAAGAAACATTGTCTTTAATTAAAAAAGAAATTATTTCTTTTTTTCAATTAAGGCCAAGAGATCTTCTACCGCATGACTAAAAAGATCGGCCTGCTCTTTTAAGTCTTTGGCCATTGATGAAGACTCTGCTGCAATAGTGCTATTTTTATGAGTTAATTCATCAAGACTTTGCATCGCCCTTGTAACTTCTTTAACTCCTGTTGCCTGTTCTGTTGAGGCAGAAGAGATTTCTCTAATCATTTCATTAACAGAGCTAGCATTCTGCAAAATTTCTTCTAATGAATTATCACATTCTTTTGCTTTATTAATTCCATCTTCAACTTTCTCTTTTCCTCTTGCAATAAGAGAATCTACTTTATCCTTCATTTTATCAACAATATCAGTAACTTGATTAATTGAACCATCTACCATCGTTGTAATTTCGAGGGCCGCTTTACCCGACATGGCCGCAAGATTTCCAACTTCTTCTGCTACAACAGCAAACCCTTTTCCATGTTCACCTGCACGGGCCGCTTCTACTGAAGCATTAAAAGAGAGAAGTTTTGTTTGAAAAACAATATCATTAATAACTTTTGTCTTCTCTCCTACTTCAGAGATAACTCCCACAATTCGAGACATCTCTTCATTGCTTTTTTGAATTTCATCCATTATATCTTTGTTGCTTTTGGCCATTTCATTAATAGAATCAACCATCTCTTCAACCTTTTTCTTTCCAACAGAAGCTGCCTTCGCAGATTTTTCTGAAACTTTAGTTGAATTATTGGCCGTATCTGCATTGCGCTGAACCATGCTACTAATTTCATCAATAGAAGAAACTGTCTCTTGGAGAGATGATGCTTGCCCTGAAACAGTTGTACTCAATTGCGATGCATTTTCATTTAGATTCTCTGAATTATTTAAGAGGTTATCAATATTACCAGAAAGAACAAATGTCTTACTTTTAATTGCTCCAACTAACTTATAACCAAAAAATGAAAGGGCCAAAAGAGAAAAAATAATAAGACCGATAAAAGTAAAAATAATAATCGTATTCATCTGGGATAAGCTTTTTTGAATACCTGAGATAGAGTGAATTTGCTTAGAGGTAATTTCATCTAAAATGGGGACGAGGGCCTTCTGTAATCCCTCACTGGCCTCATCAAAAGTTCCCATAAATTGATTTCCACCTTTAGGACCTTCTTTAATATAAAGAGAGGCCATTTTTTTCCCTATCTCATAAAAAAAAAGTAGTTTTTCTTTTAAAATGACAATTTCTTTGTCATCAATTATTGCCGTTTCTTTTAATTCATCTAACAACTTCAAGCTTTCATTAAAACTTTTTTCTGCTTCAACAAAACCATCATCATAACCATCTTCAGCTCTTGTTGCTGAAATATCTTGAAGCCACTGTTGTATTTGAACAATACTTGTATTGAGATCTTTGGAAGTTTTCATGGCCTTGTCCATGACTTTCAACTCCTCAATATTCTCAACTTCAATACGGTGGGATTCTCTGAAAATAAAAAAACCCGAAATGCTAATAATTGTAACAATCGTCAAAATAATTATTTTGATTTTTGACCAAATAGTTGTAAACATTATAACTCCCCTCTCTTGGATAAACGTAAAGCACAATTTAAAACAAAATTAATTTTTTTCTCATCAAAAGGTTTTTTAATAAAAAAAACATGCTCCCATGTTTTTTTATCCACTGCTAAATCTGGTCTATGGCCTGTAATCATCAAAACAGGCGTTTTTTCATTAATGGAATTATCAATGTCGTGGCGAAGCGAGTGAATGAACTCACCTCCATTCATAACAGGCATACTAAAATCTGATAAAATCACATCAAACTTTTTATTTTTACATAAATCAAGTGCTTCACTTCCATTTTGTGCACGCATAAAGATTGAATCATGCTTGGTCTGAACAATATTTTCCAAAAATTCAATAATATCTTCTTCATCATCCACAATAAGAATATTAATCTTTTTTTTATCTATATTTTCATTAGAACTTGATTCAAAAGCATTAATAGCATTCAACAAGTCATCAAAGACAAGATCTTCCTCTAAATTATTTTTCAATTTCAAAATTGCATCTAAAAAAGAACTCTGACAAAGATAAAGAATATCTAATATTTCTCCATTAAAGGAAATCTCTTTATTCTTAACCCTCAGTAGAATATCTTCAACACAGTGAGCACCCTTTGAGAGGATCAAAAAATCGGCAGACTTTGCATTTCCTTTAACACTATGAAGAAGCCTAAAGAGCTCATCTAAATGCAAATCTGCAGATTCCCCATTCTGAATTTCTTGCAAGACATCTTCTAAAATATTTAAATTATCTTGAATTTCATCGAGTGTTTCTATTTTATAATCTCTTGCAAAATCATCCATTTTCAACCTCGTTATTCTTTCTATTGAATTCTAAAATTATTTCATCTGCCATTTTATCAAGTGAAACGATTTTTTTTGCTGCCCCTAAATGGATTGCCTCTTTAGGCATCCCAAAAACGATAGATGATTCTTCATCTTGAGCGATAGTAAAACCACCAGATTCTCTTATATCGAGAAGACCTTTGGCCCCATCTTTTCCCATCCCCGTCAAAATAACCCCAAGAAGTTTTTTTTCATCAAGAGAGGGAATTTCTGTAAACATATAATCAACAGA
>CALDHR010000038.1 GCA_937898585.1 uncultured Oligoflexia bacterium | reverse complement strand
TTTAAATTAGAGAATGTTGTTGAAGAAATCTCAGAAAAACTTTTGAGAAGTGATAAGACTCAACATGATTTTTGTATAGGAGATTTAAAAAGTGAAGTGCCATTTTCCTCTGTCCATCTTATTAGTTCTAACCTGAGTGCTGACCAAGAAAGATTGAATTATGTTGAAATGATTGAAGAAGGATACCTTGGCAAAGGTATGTCATCTTTCTACGAAAAAAATAAAAAGTTTTTTCTAGAGGATTTTTTTGGAAAAACAAAAAGCATTGAAGATTTTGATAGTAAAGGAAATGCTTTTTCGGTTTTTTTAATTGCCGAGCATCATTGGGGAAATTTATCTAGTAAAGAGAAAGATCTTATTCTTGAAAATGCGAGAAACGTTAGCAGTGAAGATCTACCTAGAAGTATACGCTTTATTCAAGATACCAAAGGCAGATTTGTCTTTAAAGAAAAAATATTGAATGGCAGTGGAAGAAGTTTTCATCACCATCTTAAATCCGTAGCATTAGTAGATAAAGTAGTAGCAGGTAAAATAGTAGAAGTAGTAGATAAAAAGGTTCTAAGGGATTTTGTATCTTTATTAGCATCTAATAAATTATCAGATGAATTTATAAAAGATTTTAGTGACTATTATCGTTTTGAATATTCAGAGATGGCGAATGCATTAAGTCACATGAAAGACCAGGAAGAGGATCTTTTATCTGGGATTCGTCACCTCAAGGATGTTGAAGGGGCTGATACGTCGAAGCTTAATAAAGAACTTACTGATCTTAGAGCAGAGATAAATTATTTTCAGAAAAGGTTTAATAAAAGTCTTGTGTTTTATGAAAATTTTCTTGAAGCTTACAAAGCAAAAGGAGGAAAACAATCTTTTACAAGTGTAGATGATATAAAAAAGACTGATTTCTATAAAATTTTTGAAGTCCTGCCAGCTAATCCATAAGCTTCTTTAATGGCCCGCTTGGCATCAATCTTTGCACTATCGCGGGCCCCACTAATAAAATATATGTAATATTGACGAAAATACTTATTTTTATTATACATCAAATAGATGTATTTTAAGTGTATGGGGACAATTTTTTTATATCGAAATATAAGAATCGTTATTTATACAAATGATCATCTTCCTGCTCATGTGCACGCAATGAAGCGAGACAAGAATCTTTAATGGAGGCATGGAATGAGTACCTCTCATAAAAAAGATATAGAGTATGGCACTGAAGATCTTTTGGCCGAAGATGAGTTTGATCCCAAGTATGGAAAAGAGAGAATAACGATTCTAGTTGATCAACAAGTTGTGGATGCTTTTCGAGAAAAGGCCGAGAGACAAGGTGGTAAATATCAAACTCTTATGCGAGAAGCTTTGCGCATGGTTATTTTTGGTAGCAAAGTAGAAGAACGGCTGCAACGACTTGAAGCAAAGGTCTTCCAGGTAAAAGAAAAAAATAAACCTAAGAAAAAATATGGTTAAATCCTACTCGCTAACTCATAAGCTTCTTTAATGGCCCGCTTGGCATCAATCTTTGCACTATCGCGGGCGCCACCAATCAGATGATATTTCATCCCAAGATGTTTAAAGTCTTCGGCCAACTCTTGAAGAGGATCCTGCCCAGCACAGACAATAATATGATCCAGATCCAAAATCCTAGGCCCTTCCTTTGTGCGCAAATGAAACTTTCCTTCCTCAAATTTTAAATACTCAACTCCCGTTAAAATCTTTACACCGCTTTTTTGTAACTCAAGCCGATGCACCCAAAGAGTCGTCTTTCCCAGCCCGCGCCCAATACGCCCCTCACTTCGTTGCAAAAGATAAATTTCGCGATTTGACGGAGCGTTGTTCTTTTTTTCTTTTTTGAGAAGTGAGCCGCGCTCATGACCTTCTTTATCAATTCCCCAGTGCTGTGCAAAACTCTCGCTGTCTCCTTTTTCTTCTTCTTGTTCTTGCTTGAGAAGAAAGAGGGCCGTATCAATCCCAATTCCCCCCGTCCCAATAATCCCCACGCGGCCCCCAACAGACGCCCCTTTTTTCAGCACGTCCACATAACTCAAAACATTGTCTGCGCGATGGCCTTCAAAAGATACCTGGCGCGGTATCACCCCCGTACTGAGGATTACCTCGTCAAACCCCTGCTGTTGGATTTGCTGCGCCGCGACCTCCTCGCCCAGCTTCACCGTTACTTTTAGCTTTTTTAACATCACGTCAAAATAGCGCAGCGTCTCTTTAAACTCACTCTTCCCTGGAATCTTCTGGGCCATCAAAAACTGCCCGCCAAGGCGATCCTGTTTCTCAAAAAGCGTCACCTCGTGCCCCCTCTCCGCCGCCTTCACGGCAAAGGCCATTCCACTGGGACCACTGCCAATAACGGCCAACTTCTTTTTCTTGTCCGTTGGATGAAAAACCATCTCCGTTTCATGGCATGCCTGCGGATTGACGAGACAACTGGAGCGCTTGTTGGCAAAAGTATGATCGAGACAGGCCTGATTACAGGCAATACAGGTATTCACTTCGCTTTTACGGCCTTCAAAAGACTTTTTGACAATCTCAGGGTCGGCCAAAAAAGGACGCGCCATAGACACCATATCGGCCTCACCAGACACAAGGGACTCTTCAATATCATCCAAATTGTTAAAACGATTGGTGGCCACAATGGGAATGGTAATAAGTTTTTTGAGTTTGCCCGT
>CALDHR010000037.1 GCA_937898585.1 uncultured Oligoflexia bacterium | reverse complement strand
TCAAATGAAAGACAAGTTGACTTTTTTGTCTCTCGTATAAGCTACCGAGTGATTGAAAGAAATCGCTCAAAGATTTTTCATGAACAGGAATAGGCCTTTCTTCTTGAGAAAAAAAATTTTTAATAAAAAAAGGAGTGATAACATAAACAGAAGAGGGTTCTGTTAAGTAAAGTAATTGTTTATTTTTAAGAGAGAAAAGAGAAAACATAGAAATTTAATTTTCGTTGGGCGGATATTGCAAGTCAGCAAATGTTGTATACTGACCAAGCCATTTTAGCTTTACTGTTCCTGTCTCTCCGGCCCTATTTTTCCCAATAATAACTTCTGCGACACCAGGCTCTTGGCTTTCCTTATTATAAAAATCATCGCGATAGAGAAGAATAACCACATCGGCATCCTGCTCCAAGGAGCCCGATTCCCTTAAGTCTGAAACGTTAGGTCTTTTATTATCTCTGTTTTCCACGCCGCGGTTTAACTGGGCCAGAGCAATAACAGGACATTCCATCTCTTTTGCCAGCTGCTTAAGTGAGCGAGAAATTTCAGAAATTTGCTGTTCACGTGAGGGATTTCCTGAATGAGAACGAAGAAGCTGGACGTAATCAACTACAACCAATCCAAGTCCATACTCCGACTTAATTCTACGACACTCCGCTTGAATATCCAGAACTGTTAAGGTTCCAAAGTCATTAACAAAAATATTCAATTCACTCAATTTCTGAGCACCCAAAATCATGCGAGAAATATCTTCTTTGTCGTAAACTTTTTTTCGTAACTTACCATAGTCTGTGCGTGACTCTGTACAAAGAAGTCTTGTTACAAGTTCTTTGGCCATCATCTCAAGAGAAAAAATAGCAACGGGTAAGTTCGTCTTCTTTGTTGCTTGAAGAGCAACTGTTGTTCCAAAGGCCGTCTTTCCCATACCGGGACGACCTGCAACAATAAAAAGCTGTCCAGGGAGCATCCCTAAAAGCTTGCTATCAAGAGCATTGAAACCGGTAGGAACACCATTAATCTCTCCGGCCTTTTTGGACTCCATCTTATTAATTTCTTGAATACTTTCAATGAGATAGGTTTTAATACTTTCTGTTTTAGAAGTCTTAGAGCGCATTGTCTGGGAAAGGGCGAAAACCTCTTTTTCAAAATCGGCCACAAAATCAGAGACTTCCCCATCAAAAGACTGCCCTTTGCCAATCATATGCTTGCAAAGACGAATGGCCTTACGAAGCACGGCCTTTTCTTTAACAAGCTGAGCATAATAAGAAACGTGGGCACTGGAGGCCTGATCATCTACAAGATGAAGAAGATAGTCTGTCCCCTTATGAAGATCGTCGCCTAAAAGCTCAATGTTTCCAGAATCTGCTAATTTATTAGAAACGGTAAGATAATCAATTGGTGCTTTTTTGAGATGAAGTGATGTGATGGCCTCGTAAATTATTCCGCACTGGCTATTAAAGAAATCATCTTTCGAAAGACCGTGCGGGACAATTTCGTCATAACAAGTACCATCTAGAATCAAACACCCAACGAGGGCCTTTTCGGCCAAGACATCGCTGGGTAGTTCATGACGTAATTTTGCCAAAAGAAATCCAAGATTTTATAAAATTTAGTTACTTTCTTCGCTCTCTGGCTTTTCAGAAGATTCTTCTTTTTTCTCTTCTTTGGCCACTTCTTGCGCTTGTTGTTGCGCTTCAGCTTTGATACGAGCAATTTCAGCAAGTCTTGTTTTTTGCTCTTCTTGTTGATTTTGATCCATTGAAACTTTAAGAGAAAAAGAAGCAATCACATCAGAAAAAAATTTTACTTTTACTGTTGATTGGCCAATCTTCTTAATGGGACCATCTTCAAATTGAACATGCCTTCTTTCGATAGCAACGCCCTTTTCTTCAAGAATTTTAACAATATCTGCGCTATTAACTGTTCCGTAAAGGCGACCATTGCCTGAAACTCTTCTTTCAATTTCAATCTCAAGAGCATCAATTTTGCTCTTTAAGGCAACAGATGCTTTTTTTTCTTCAGCAACTTTCGCCATAAGACGTTTTTGCTGATTTCCAATAAATTTTTTATTTGCATTGTCAGCCACAAGTGCAAGTTTTTTTGGAATTAAAAAATTTCTAGCGTGTCCATCTTTTACGTTAAGGACATCACCAACATTTCCAACACCAGGTACTCTTTCTACAAGAATTACGTTCATAAACTAAACTCCCAAAATATCAAACAAAATGCCTTTATTGTTTCTTTGAAACTTTCTTCAATAAGGATTTAAAATTTAAAAAAAGGTCTAAAACGCCTACTAAAGGCAGGACTTTCCAAAGTCCAAAGAGGATACTACCTATCATAAAAAAAGTTCTAATCATACCAAAAATTTTGAGATGATCTAAAAGCTCGAGAAAAACACCTATACCTTGAAAGAAATAGAATATAGCACCGCAATAAAATAGTCCCTCTACAAGATAGAGTGTATCTTTTGCCAAAAAAGTATCGCCAAATAAATAAAAGGCCAAAAGCACAAGAGTGGGCCAGATAAAGTATTCCGAGACC
This sequence comes from uncultured Oligoflexia bacterium, assembly GCA_937898585.1. Taxonomy (GTDB): domain Bacteria; phylum Bdellovibrionota; class Bacteriovoracia; order Bacteriovoracales; family Bacteriovoracaceae; genus CALDHR01. Next base: position 1,443 of record CALDHR010000037.1, on the reverse strand, counting down.
TTGAAATAAAGCAGTTCTCTATAGGAGTAGGGGTAATGATGACGCAAAAAACTGTGTAGTGACTTAAAAATCAGAACAAAATTCCACCAAAGAAAAAGAAAAACAAAAGCGTAGAGATAAAAATAATAAGTCTGTGCCAGCTGATTGACTAGCTCTCCTGAAGAGTTTGTAAGCAAGTCCATCATCTCTCGGGCCTGCTCTCCTTGCCCTTCTAAAATGGCAGTTTTATTTTTTTCTACTTCTGAGGTGATTTTATTCATCTGCTCGCTAATAAGTCCACGAATACCGCCCTCTTCCATCGCGTTAAAATAAAGACTTGGTAGAAGAACTACGGCAAAAACAAGATGGCCAAGGAGGAAAAAAGAGCGAAGCAAAGACAATTTTTTCTTAATGATAAAATAAATAGACGAGGCAACCAAAAGTGAAAAGAGGTACTGAAGCAAGGAAATATAACTTCCCGCTGTAAAATAAGAAAAGGCCCCTGATAAAATCAGTCCCAAGGAAAGAGGGGCAATACTTTTTTTGCTTCCACAAAAATAGAGAAGCATCACAAGAGGAAAAGGAGTCAAAAAAGTAAAAATAAGAGAGAAGTTAAAAAAGAGGGATAGAATTAAAAAGTACGGCCAGCGTTCAAAAGAGGGAAAAAAAAGATTTTTCTTTTGATTTTTCATAGTCCTGGCCGTTTTGTTTTAAGTGAGATTAATTGGCCGTCTGATTAGAGAGGTAGCTAATAAGCCCCATATGTCTACCACGTTTAATAGATTTTGTTGACTCTCTTTGATGGTAAGCACAAAGCCCTGTTACCCGGCGAGCTGAAATTTTTCCAAACTCACTGACGAGCCAAGAGTAACTTTGTGGATCTTTCCAATCTGGTTCAGTTTTTTTAGCGCAAAACCAGCAGTTTCTACGCTTTGAAAACATTCTTCTATCTCTTTCAAAGTCATTATTGTTATCGCCATCATCATTATTATCGCGCGATCGGTAAGAGCTTGTTCTCTCACCTCTGTCTTCATAATTACTTTTCTTTTCTTCGTAATTTCTTTTATCTTCCATGGAATTTTTCCTTATCTTTTCGTAGAAATAGGTCTAAATTTTTTTAATATTTTAGCTTCTTCGCTATCTTTTCCAAGACGAACAAACAAAGACTTAATAACATTTTCATTAATTCCTAGACGTCGATTAATCTCAGTATTGATAGTCGTTGCTCCGCGATAAACGAAATAAAGATAGTGACCTCTTGTAGCACCTTTTTCAGTGGCCTGGCCAAATACTTTAACTCCCCAATCGTCTTCGTGAAGAATAGAGCCGTCGCCTTCGCCAGTAACTTCTTTAAAAACATTTTTAATATTTTCTAATTTCGCCTTATCCAAATCGGAATAGGCAACCACTGCGGCCTCATAAATCATACATTGTACTCCTTAAAATCACTTATCAAAAAAATAT
>CALDHR010000036.1 GCA_937898585.1 uncultured Oligoflexia bacterium | reverse complement strand
TTTCCATCTCACCTTCTCGTCATGTAGTTGACACACTAGAAAAACAGATGGAGGCCGAACGAGAAAAAAGGGCCGAAATTACGATGGCGACAGCGGAAAAAGAAAAGCTTATCAATATCTCTGAAGGTGAAAGACAAAGGGCCATTAATATTTCTGAAGGAGAAAAACAAAAAAGAATCAATGAGGCCAAGGGTAGAGCTGAGGCCATTAAACTTATTGCCGATGCTACATCAAAGAGTCTTACCATGGTAGGAGAGGCCATTCAATTACCTGGAGGCAATGAGGCCTTAAAAATGAAGTTAGTAGATCAATATATCGATCAGCTCAATGATGTTTTCAAAGAAGGAAATGTCGCTCTTTTTCCTACAAATTTGGCATCGCTAAAAGGTATTGTAGATGAAATAAAAGGATCAAAAAATGTCTAAAGATGAATTACTTTTTGTTGTTATTATTTCTGTTCTTTTCATCTATGCTCTTCAGGCCATGATTAAATCTCTTCGGCTTGTTCCTGCTCAAAAAGAGTTTATTGTAGAGCGATTTGGAAAATATCACTTAACTCTTAAACCGGGCTTTCACTTTCTTATCCCTTTTGTGGACCGAGTTGCTTATATTCAAGATTTAAAAGAACATACTATTGATGTTCCTTCGCAGCGTTGTTTTACCAAAGATGAAATTCAAGTTGAAGTAGACGGTGTTATTTATCTTCAAGTCTTTGATTCACAAAAAGCAAGTTACGGCATTACTGATTTTCAATATGCTTCTATTCAGCTGGCGCAAACAACCACCCGCTCTATTATTGGAACTCTTGAACTCGATAGTACTTTTGAAGAACGCGAGGCCATCAGCTTAAAGGTTGTCACTGTTCTCGATCAAGCGGCCATGAAGTGGGGAGTTCGAATTCTTCGCTTTGAAATTAAAAACCTCGTGCCACCTGAGTCTGTCCGTCAATCTATGGAAAAACAGGTGACGGCCGAAAGAAATCGCCGTGCCATTTTGCAAAAGAGTGTTGGTGTTAGGCAATCACTCATCAATACATCAGAGGGGTTTAAAAGCGAGCTTATTAACCGCTCTGAAGGTGAGATGGAAAAACAAATCAATGAAGCAAGTGGTAAGAGCTCTGAGATACTTGCTCTTGGAGAGGCAACGGCAGAGTCTATTGCTAAAATTGCGCAGGCCATTTCGGGTGCAGGTGGAAAAGAGGCCGTTAAACTTGAACTCGGTCAAAAATATATCCGTGCTCTTTCCATGTTGAAAGCTGATAACAATAACAAAGTTATTATGGGCGGAAATTTGGCCGATATGAAGGAAATGCTAAAAGGGCTTGAGTTAGATTTATAATGGATTTACATTTTAAAAATTTTTTTCATAAAAACAAAGTAGATTACTTTGATTATCATCGTTATTTTTTTTCTGGCCATGAAATTAATATTGGAACAGATAAAAAATTTTACGATATTTGCATTAAAGAAAATCTCCATCCCTCTTACGAAGACCTGATTAGTTTTTTTAATACAAATGATACGATGGCCATCTTATCAGATAGCCTTCCCCTTCAAGATTCTCTAAGATCATCGAGAATGCTGGCACATTTAGCTGTCTCTCTCGATTTTAAAAAAGCTCATCGAATTTACTTTATTAATAAAAGTGATAATTTTTTGAAC
>CALDHR010000035.1 GCA_937898585.1 uncultured Oligoflexia bacterium | reverse complement strand
AGGTTGCATTGATAGTAGTGCTATTTCTTATGGTTTTTCAGTCTCAGGCGGGTGTGTTTTCTTTTTTTGGCAATAAAAATAGGCAAAAATTAAAGTTTTTCCATGAAAATCCGATGAAAAAGCTAGAAAACTCAAAATGTGCGTATAATGCGCGGCAATTTGTCGAGTGATTTAATTTTTACTTTATTCAGGGAGAGATCACATGCTGGCCAGCTTTTCAGAATTTAAGTTCTTTCAATCTTTTCGTGTACCAGTTGAAGAGGCCGATGATATCCGCTTTTCAGTGGAATTTATCAACTCTATAGGTCAAGAGGAGTATATTGAAGATTCGCGTCTTGTAGATGTCTCTGTCGTTGGTCTTGGGATGACTTCTAAAAAGAAGCTAGAGGTAGGAACAGAGCTTCGTCTTACGATGCATTTTCGCAAGGTTCATTTAGACCTCAATGGCCATGTGGTTCGAGGACTAACAAGTGCTAACCACGATGCTTCAAAAGATCTCATCCTCTATGGTGTTGAACTTGAGCAAGACGAGGAAATGAAGCGTTTTGTGGAGCAGTATATTTATAGTTTTGGGCCAGATCGTCTGCGCGATTGTATGGTTCAAATGGCCGTAACAGAGCGCTATACCACTGTGGCCGAAGGCTTTGAGATGTTCTCTTTGCTTCTTTCGCTCTTTAAAGATTTAACAAATTTTGGCAATAAAGAAGAATTTCTTCACACTGTTTTAGAAGAAGTCATTCGCATTTTTAGCGCACAGCGCGCCGCTGTCTACCTTATTGAACCCAATTCAAATGAGCTTCAGGCCATCTCTTCCGTGGGAGTTGACCGCAAACTTCTGCGCCAGGATTATCGCCAAGGCGTTCCTGGGGCCGTCTATACATCGGGAAGTATGTTGAACCTCGATCTCTCTGATGAAAATGAGCGCTTCACAAAAGAGCAATGCACTGTGGGCGGTCAAGAGAGCCGAACTATTATGTGTTCTCCTTTCTTTAACCGTGATGATAAAGTTGTGGGTGTCGTTGAAGTGGCCAATAAGAGAAATGAAGAGCGCTTTAGCATTGAAGATGAAAAAGTTATCAAAGTTTTAACTCTGGTTCTCTCTTCTGTTTACCACGAGCATAATCCTATCAGCGAAAATTCCATGGTTCGCCGTTTTAGCCTTCCTAAAGATAGAGATTTTATTATCGTGGGAAAATCGCGTGAGACGCTGGCCGTTCGCCATTCCATTGTAAAACTCAAAGATATTGATACTCCTGTTTTTATCAATGGAGAGCGCGGAGTGGGTAAGGCCCTTTTGGCCAGGATTCTTCACTTTGAAGGAAAGCGCGGGAATCGCGGTTTTGAAGAAGTTTTTTGTGGTGGAAAAGAAATTAAAGATCTTGAAACAGAAATTTTTGGCGATGGTGAGAATAAAAGTGTCTTTGAGCGTTGTATTAGTGGAACACTTTTTTTTAGCGAGATCTCTCTTCTTCCTTTGAATTTACAACTTCGCCTCTTTAAAGTTTTAAAAGAGGGAAAAGTTCCAGGACAGGATCGTTCATTGGA
>CALDHR010000034.1 GCA_937898585.1 uncultured Oligoflexia bacterium | reverse complement strand
AATCGACTAAACTTCGTGATGTTGTGCTAACTGAAGGGAAAACATTTAATGTAACACTGGTTTCGAAAACAGAGTCTGCTGAAGAAGTAAAAGAAGGGTCAGAAGAAAAAATAGCAAAAACTCAAGCGCAACTAGATAAAGAAAAAGAAGCCGCAGCGGATGCTCTGAAAAGAAAAGAAGACGCAATTAAAACCCAGGAAGACATAAAGAAAAATACGGAAGAAGCTAAAAAAGAAGCGGAAGAGGCTAAAAAAGAGGCGGAAGAGGCTAAAAAAGCGTTAGAGGAACTTCAGGGCAATGGAGAAAACATGACTGAGGAGCGAAGAAAAGAAATTGAAGCCGGTATCCTTGCGAGAGAGCAAGCGGCAAAACAAAGGGAAGAGGCCGCTGCCGCAAGGCAAAAGGCGCTTGAAGAAGCACAAGCTAAAACTGAGCTATTGAAAGATAAAGACGCTGAGGCTGCCGCAAAAAAAGAAGCTGAAAAGCAACAAAAAGAGCAAGAAAAAGAGCTTTCTCAAGCCGAAGAAGAGGCAAAGAAAAAAGAAAAGGAAATAGAAGCTGAAAAGAAAAAAGCTGAAGAGGAGGCGAAAAAGGCAGAAAAAGAAGCTGAAGAGGAAGAGAAAAAGGAAAAAGAAGCGGAGAAAGAGGCAAAAGAAGCAGAAAAAGAAGCAAAAGAAGCGGAGAAAGAAGCAAAAGAGGCACTAAAAGAGATTAAAGAGGCAGAAAAAGCCGCAGAGGAAGCTGCTAAATATCAAGGAAAATTAGATAAGCTTGACGAAAAACAAGCTAAAATTGACAGCGCAAGAAAAGATCTCGAATCCGATCAAAAGAAGATTGAGAAAAAAATGAAAAAAGGCAAAAAGCTAGATAAGCTTCAAGAAGAACTTGATAAGTTAAATGAAAAACACGAAAAGCTTGATGACGATCAAAAGAAAATTGATGACGATCGGAAAAAGATTTTGAAGAAGATGAAATAGTTTTTTTCTATCACAAAATTTAAAAGGAGGTTATTCATTAACCTCCTTTTTTT
>CALDHR010000033.1 GCA_937898585.1 uncultured Oligoflexia bacterium | reverse complement strand
CTGCTCGGGTGATTCTAATGAATCGCTTCATCAGCACACACTTGAGTGGTCGAGAGATATTCTTCAACAAATTATCCCCGGCATAAAGAAAGAATCTTTTCCTCAGTGCCCTGATCTTCTTCTTATTGGTGAAGAGTCTGATGTTAGTAAAGAGGATCTCTCTCGCGTGGCCGAATTTGCTCGCTTTCGTCCTCTAGAGCTTCCTTGGCGTTTTGTAGTAATTTACGAAGCGCAAAACCTCACGGAGTCTATGCAAAATAAGCTTCTTAAAACGCTAGAATCACCTCCGGAGCAAACGAGTTTTTTCTTTTTTTATCGCGATAAGGGAACAATACTCCCTACGATTCTCGGTAGAAGTATTTTATTTGACCTTCGCTTTCAGACGGTGGTGCTCAAAGAAAATCAGTTAGAGAAAATTCTTGGCCAACTGAGTACGGAAGAAAAAGAAGTCTTTAACAACTATCTTGCTAAGAAGATTGCTCTTTATGAGCTTTTAGAGTTCTTTAAGAAGAGGAAGACCAAAGAAAAAATATTGCACTATTTCATTGAAAAAGAGCGCTGGAAATACCATTCATTTGAGGATAAAGAACGTTTCTTGCGTTTGATGGAAACCATCACGAGAAATGGCCCATTTCACAACTGCATTTGGGGCCAAATAGGGATCATCGCTTTATCTAGCGAGTGAATAATTAATTAAATTGAGGTCATCATGGCGACAGAAGAAATTCTCCATACAGAAATTAACGAAGAAGAATCGCAGCAAGAGTCACAACAACAAGAAGAAGAGTCTCAGCATCAGTATAAAGACGGACAGCTTTTAACTTTTATCCGTGTGCGCTTTCCTAGCAATGCTCGCTCTTTTCCTTTTTTGGTGGGCAACCGTCATTTTCCTCATGGAAAAAAAGTGGTGGCCATGAGTGATCGTGGGATGGCGGTGGGCTACGTTAATAGCTTTCCTTATACGCGTCCCTACAATAAATCCATGCATCCGCTGCGCAGTATTTCGAAGGTGGCCACAGAGGCCGATATTGAGCAGGATCGCTTGAGTTATATTAAAGAGAAAGAAGCGCGGACTACTTGTCGCCGTCTGGCCGAGAAACATCAGCTAGAGATGGACGTGGTGAGTGTGGAATATACGCAGTTCGGGAAGAAGGCGGTTTTTTACTTTATTGCGCCTGGCCGGGTGGATTTTCGCGAGCTGGTTAAAGAGCTTGTTACTGAACTTAAAATTAGAATTGAGTTGCGGCAGATTTCCTTGAGGGACCGCACTGCGTCACTGGGTGGGATTGGTCCTTGCGGGCGTCAGCTTTGCTGTAGTTCTTTTTTGGCGAAGTACGGCAATGTTAATATTAAGATGGCGAAGAATCAGAATCTTACTCTCAATCCTCAAAAGCTCAATGGTGTTTGTGGGCAGTTAAAATGTTGTATTGCTTATGAGGATGATGTTTATACGGAAAAGAGGCGGCGTCTTCCTCAGCTCAATCAAATTATTAAGACAGAAAATGGCGATATTGGACGAGTGGAACGGCTGCATATTCTGATTGAGCAGTTTGAGATGATTACAAAGAATGGTGCTCGTCGGCGCTACGGCATTGATCAATTTATGGAAAAAGAGAAGCTGACGGCGGAAGCGGCGAATTTCCCTACTCAGTTTGAACATATTACCAATGAGACATCTATTGTGATTACGTCCATTGTAAAAAAAGAAAAAAAGGAAGACGACTTTTTGAGTTTTCTCAAAGAAGAAGAGGAGGAAAAAGCTCCTCCCGTAAAAGAAGTCGCTTCTGAAGCTCCTCGGCCGCCACAGCATCAAAATCAGCAGAGGCAACAAAAACAGAGAAGACCACAGCAACAACAGCGGGGAGATCGAGGGAGGCGAGCGTCGTCACCCTCTTCCCCCCTTAAGCCAAGATCAGAGGTTCTCACGAGTCATATCTTAGGCGAAGAGAAGAAAGATACTTTTACGGTGAGAAATCATGCTGATTTAGCTCATCCTGAAGATAGGGATAATTTTCTTCCTCAAAATAATAATAAAGAAAGTGGTGGACAGCAGCAGCAAGGGCCACGGCGCAATCATCGCAACAATAATAATAGGCGAAGGCCACGCAATAATAAACCAAAGTCTTAGTTTACGGTGAGGGGGATTTCACATGAAAATGAGAGTAACTATTTTTTTTCGCTTACTTCTTGGTGTTTCTTTTTTATTTTTAGGTAGCTGCTCCAAGGATGATGGCAGTAGCAGTAGTTCTAGTTTTGATCCTATTTATTCCACTTATTTTGTCACGTGTAAAAATTGTCATTTGGGGAGTGGATCGACGGGTACAGTTCTTGATTTTTCTACTGCTGATGCTGCGTATGCGTCTCTTGTTGGAAAGACAGCGCTGAGTCCTTCTTCTAGTAGTTGTGCGGGGGCGCAGTTTGTTGTGACGAGTGCTCCCGATACGTCGTATCTTTTGGGGACGCTGGATGTTTCACTTCAGGGGAGTGGTAATTTTCAAAGTCTTCCTGGGTGCACACCTGATACAACGCACACCACTTATCTTACAGCTCAAGAGATTGCGGCCGTGAAAAGTTGGATTAGTGGTGGGGCCGCAAGGTAGAGGGGGATTTTTCATTGGTTATAAAGTTGTATTCCTGATGGTGGTCTAGCAGGAGCGCGCTTCGGCGGAAGATCAAGAGGATCTTCTCTTGATGCATCGGATGTATTAGATGCATTAGATGTTTTGCGTGATGATGGCGCTGATGAAAAGATTGGTCGAGAAACCATTCTACCTTCAATCTTAATTTCACTAGACATATCAAGGTCATCATACCCCTTAAAAGAAACGGGGCTTGTTGTATAATCACATAATCTGCCTGAATAATTCATCTTGAGTAAAGTGACAGCGGCCAAAGTATCTCTATGAGGATATTTGGCCATTAACTCTTCTTTGATTGTTGATCCTTGAGAAATAGTGCGCCCAGGTGTAAATATATTAAATATTGCCTGGTATGATCCAAATAAACTAGTATCAACACTTCGTAAATTCTGACAAAATGTCTGGTGCCGAGCAGCTGCCGTTCTTTTATCAGGAACATCAAAAAGTACTTTTACTGTTTCATCTTCTAAACAATTCTTCTCATAGGTTTCACCTAATAAAGCATCCACTGTAAATTCAGAAGAAATATTCTCAATTCTACGAAATGAAGACATCTCCTTTATTTCTGGTTCACAAAGAACTGAAGTTTTCTCTTTTTCTTTTTCTTGCAGAAAAGAAAAGTTCAAGCTTTTCAACATTGATCTAAACAAAGAACCTTCTTCATAAGAATTAAGGCCCTCTGCAAATTTTTTATCTTTATCATCTCTTAAGTTTTTAGTTTTTTTCAAAACCACATCATTCATTCCCTCTTGACTTAACCTTCTTGCTACTTCTTCGAGTTTTGCTTTAACTAATAATTTCTGCTCATCACTTTTTGAGAATTTTTTTTTGAATTGATCTAGGCCACCTACTTTAACAAGTGCATAGCATTTCTTACTGTTTACCGTTGGAGAATCTTCGATGCTCTTTGCTGAAAAATTATCTGCCAACAAGAAATTAGCTTTAAAAAGAAGAAGAAGAAAAAATATTTTAGACATAATGGCCTCACCGTCAGTTATTTTATTATAAAAAGACTGCAAGACTTATCGACACTAGCAAAAAAAACTAAAGTTTTTAAATCATTGAGATTTTTTTAATTTCTCTGCTTAAGTCTTTCCTCTAACTCTTTCTGAAAGGGATTAGGCATTTTTGATGGTAAAAGAGATGACTCTGATGACTCTCCTGGTCCCATGGACTCTAATAAATCAGCATCTTCAGCATCGGATCCTTTTCTTGATGAAGTAGCTGAAGAAGGGTCAGAAGTTCGCTGCTGAGTACTACTACTATCGCTGCTACTACGCGCTTCTTTTTTCATTGGTTTTGAAAGTGTTTGTGCCAAGACCTCTATTTCACGAGTTAGCTGTTCCTTCTCTAAGGGCGTAAAATTTTTCTCTTTTTTTCCATTTTTCTTTTTTATTATTTTGCATAAATCTCCATGTAGATTCATTTTCAAAAGAGCAAGAGCTTCTAGTGCTTTTGGATGAGGGTATTTTCCCATTAATTTTTCAAAGAAATCTTGCCCACCATTATGAATTAGTTCACCAGAGGGGTTCAATCCTGTGTTCTTCTTTCTTGATATAACATCTGTGAAAAATGCTCTTTTCATTTTTCTTAGATACTCGACTGCTGAAATATTATCACCCAAACTTATTGTCTCACAAAATGCATTTACATATCCTTTTCCTAAAACAACTCCTATCTCATCATCATCTTTACAACTTTTTGCATAATCTTCTAGAATATCTCGCGTCGGACTCGCTTTCTTCATTTCTGATGCTAGTTTCCCCACTCTTCCCAAAGAATTTGTTTCTTCTCCTAAACAAACATGAGAAAAATCATCCTTCTCTTCTTTTGTAAAAGATCTCGTAAGAGCAGAGGCCATTTGGGCCACATCATCTTCCCGACCTTTTGAAAAATTCAATCGAAGATCTATATCCTGACTAACATCTTCCGTCCCTGTAAGAAAATCACTCATGCTCTCAACATCTGCTTTAATTTTTTTTCTAACAAGCCCTAGTTCCTTTCTTACATCTTTATTTCCCCCTGGTATTATTGTATTTTCTGTCAATGAGTAACACTTTTGATTAGCAGGATCTTTAATTGGAACAACGGCATTAACAGACAATGTATAAAAGGAAAAAATAAAGAAGAAGAGTATGTTTTTTTTCATTAATTACCTCATTAAAAAGAAGATATTTCTTTATCGGCAATAAGATAAAAAGCTAAAGTCCTCTCACCATTTTTTCCAGCACAATGACTTCTTTTTTGTAAAACTCACTTTTTTCACTCAACTTCTTCCACTCACCTAAGATTTTCTCTCCCAATTTCTTGAATTTCTCTGTTTTTATTTTACTCTGACTCACATAGCGAAAAATATCCACCCACTCACCGCTACTCAGACCAAACTCATCACTATAGTCAATAATTTCACTTTCAACTTCTTCCCACCCTCTCTTCTCTCTATCAAAGAGGTAAAATAGCGTTTTGAAATACTCACCCATTATAAAAGAGCGCTTAAAGTGACTTTTCTTAAATTCGCCTTTAAGAACTCGCCGAAGCAACTCCTTTCTTTCTTGAAGATATTCAATCTTATTCGTCAACTTATAGAGATAGGAAGTGGCCAAAATCAAAGGTCGAATATTTTCAACTTCACTTTTTAGTAAAACCGCCCGCGCTTCCTCCAGCGATTTCTCTGCTGCTTTTACTTCTTTTAAATGAAACTCACTAACGCCTTTCACCAGCAATACACGCCCGTCTAATTTTCCTCCAACAGATAATTGCTGAATTTTCTTCTTACTCTCTTGATATTTTTTTTGCTCTAAATCAATAAGCGCCATTTTAGAGAGAACAACATCCCTCCCCTTCACATCATCAAGCAAAGAGAAGACCTCTTTGTAAAACTTTTGCGCTAAATCATACTGACTCAAAGAAAAAAAAGATTTGGCAGAAAAATACTTCACAAAAATCTCTTCTCTCTTGTCTGAAAAAGGAATCTTTAATCTCTCCTCAAAAAACTTACTACTCTCTGAAAAATGAGCTTGTTTAAAACTCAAAATCCCCAGTAAGTTTAAGGCCACTGCACGCTCTCGCCAGTGCTTCTCTTCACTGGTTAAATCAAGGGCCGTATGCAGATAAAAATAGGCCTCATGAAAAAATTTGGCCCCACCCTCCAGCGCCTGCTGCCCCAGCAAAAGATAAATCATTAAAGACGCATCTTTATTGGCCAGCTTTAATAAAGCATTAATACTTTCGCTCTTGGCCTCTTTAAAGTAGAGATCTTCCAAGATCACACTAAATTCATAAGCAACAGGGTCTAGCATTTTTCTCTTATGTAAATTATCAATGCTCTCTTTAACAAGATTTTGTTGCTCTTTACCTGAAGAAAAATAGTAATAATTAAAAAGAGCGTTGAGGTTATTTGTACTTTGAAAGACACCAAAAAAATCGCCCTGCTTTTGCTCCCCTCTACTTAAAGCATTAAAAGCGCGATTCATCCCCTCTTCCACATACTCTTGCGCTAAATAGTGAAAGTCCGTCTCTTCTCGACTAGAAAAACGCAAGTTATGCGAAATAAGAAACTGCACAAAGGCATCATCTCCCTTCGCATGAAGAAGATGAATGGCACGCTGATAAATGGCCCGATGAAGAACATACTCTTCATCACTTACTTTTTTTGAACGAATAAGAAGTTTATCTAACTTATCATAGCTCTCTTTTTTTACGGCCTCATTTTTTGCTTTTAAAATATCGTTGATAAATTTCTCTGCTTGAAAATAGCGATGCCAAATATTTTTCTTATCAACATGTATTGCTTGCTTTGAATAGTCGCGAAACTTTAATAAATAAAAGGCCTGTGACTCAACACTAAAGTTCTTGTCTTGCAACATCTCCTCAATAAAAGATCCTTCTTCTTTTCGCGCCAGCTTTTCCTCTAAAACAAAAGGCGCTGCTACGCTTAAAGAAGCATTCCCATAACGAGCAAGAAGACTCCGCACACTCTCCTTCTTTTTTCCTTCTAAGACATCAATCATCTCCGTCAAAAAAGAACGCTCAGCTTTTCTCCATCCCCCTCCTTCATGAGCAAGATAATAGCGCGAACTCAAAAACTCTTTGAGGTAAAAATGATTATAAAACATATTCTTTTCATACTCGCCTCGAGCAAAACTTTTTTGATAGCGATATTTTCTATTTTGCAACAAGAGCGATCTCATCTCGTAAGAGCGCGCCGAACGATAGGCCTCTTTTAACCAATCAAGGGAGACATCTTTATTGACAACGCCATCACTATCTAGCTCATAGAGATCTAAGGACCCACTCATAGAGCACGTCAATAAAACATTACCCAAAGATCCCGCCTCCGGATAAGAACAATTAGAATCCACCGTCGTTAGCT
>CALDHR010000032.1 GCA_937898585.1 uncultured Oligoflexia bacterium | reverse complement strand
CCTTTGCCATAATATTGCTGAGAATGATTAAATTCTAAATTTCTTTTATAGGACTGCAAGGGATTATTTTTATGAGGCCCTAGAGACTTAAAATTAACAACGCGAGAATGAGAAGAGAGGGAACAGGCCATGAGTATAAGCAAGATAGTCTTCTTCACAAATAGATTCCTTTTTGCTTAAACCTATCTGTTTAGAAAAAAAGGCGTCAAAAGAAAAATCATAGAAAAATAATTTTTTTCACATGTGAATTTCTTCTTTCTTACGAAGAAAATTAAAAGCGCATGCGCGTAGGGGAGTAGGGACCAATGACCACATTGATGGTGGCCTGCCAAAGATCGGCAAGACCTCGCGTGGAGACGCGAAGAAAGATAAGAGAGAGGATCGAAATACTGGCCATCAAAAGAACAAATTCCACCAAGGTTTGTCCTTTTTTTAAGGCCTTGCGTGAAGGCATCTTCTTTTTGAGATAATTTTGGACATATTTAAGGAGGAAGGTTATAGAAAAGGCATACTTGTTTATGGATACAGACATGGACATCTTCTTTTTTCAATGATGAAATAACAATACTACTTTTAGCTTCTAAGGATTAGGGACAGTGTTCAAGATGAAGAAATATTTGCCTTTGCTGATTGTTTTAATGACTTTCACGGGAGCTTTGGCCAGTCAGATTATTGTAGACCTTTATCGTCATAAAAAAGAGCTCTCCACAAAAGAGAAAAGTCGCGTTCAAGTAGTGACAAAAAGACTGGGAAAAGCATCTTTTCGGACTTTTGAAAATAAACTCATTAGTATCAGTGAAAATAAGGCGCCTATTGTTATTATAAACTTTTGGGCCAGTTGGTGCTCGAACTGCCTGGGAGAATTTCCCAGTATGGTGGAATTTCGCAAGCGCTATGAAGAAAAAGATGTATTGCTTATAGGTATTAGTGCTGATGACGCCACTAATTTTCAGCAACTTATTCTTAAAACCAAAAGACAGTATCAACTCAATTTTCCTCTCGTTGCCGATCCTCAAGGCAAATGGAGTGAAGATTTTGCTGTGACGGCGGTGCCCACTACTTACTTTTTTTATAAAGGCGAGCTTTTTCATCTTGTGGATGAGGGGTTTGATTTTATGAATAAAGATTTCTTAAAGAAAATAGATAAGATGCTTAAAAAGAAATAAGAGCTTTAGTGGGCCGCTGTCGCTTTTGAAGGGCCTGTGGCCGGAGTTGATTTTCTAAAAACAGCACGAAAAGAATTTCCCATTTTTTTACCCATTGAGCTGTTGCTAATACGACTACCTAAATGGGAGGCCTTGGCGCCCAGCTTTTCAAGAGATGCTCGAAGAGGATCACTTTCGTTAACTCTTTTTTGCAGAAGATTTTCTTTAAGTTCATCAGAGGTGAGAAGCTTGCAGCTATTACCATAAGTTTGAGAGGGATTTTTTAAATCCCAGAATTCAACTTTTGATTTTGTTAAGCGGCCTATTTTGTTAAATTCATAGCGGTGAAAAGGTCTTCTCCCATCCTCTTTTTCTGCATATGAATCTCTTTCGTACTCGACATAGAAAACTGTTTTTGATGTGTATTTATCTGTGCATTGATAAAATTGGCGAGGATCCTCTCCTTCTACAGTTCGATAGCTTTTCCTTGCTTCGTTGAAAAAACCTCTTTTCCCTCTGATCCTAGCATCAAGCATATTAGATGCCTCCTTGAGCGATTCTTTTACATTACCTGCTTCCATTTCTGCTTTGAAAGCAGTATCAGCAAGCTTTTCTCTGAAACGTTTGGGGCGAAAGAATGTTTTCTTCTTACCCCCCAAAGAAGATTTCCCTTTATGTCCTTCTTGACTGTATCGCCTCATGGCCTCCTCGAGTGTTTTGCCCTCGCTACCAAACGAGCTAAGAGAGAAGAGAGTAAAAATTAAAGAAAATACGATGTTCACGAGAGTTTCCTTTTTTAAATGGATGCTCTCTCTTGTCGGTTTTTAAAAAAAACACTTAAGAGCAAAATTATCCGCATGATTCTCCTTTTTTTTTCTTAAAGGATAATAGAAGTGAGCTTTATTCATTTAAGAAAAGGAGAGGATAATGATTTACTT
>CALDHR010000031.1 GCA_937898585.1 uncultured Oligoflexia bacterium | reverse complement strand
GCTCTTCAGCTAAGCGACTCTTTTTTAAATCTTCTTCTATGTTTTTTATTTTTCGTTTGAGAAATTTTTCCTGCTTTTTCTGACTCTTTTGCTGCTGAAATTCTTCTCCTTCTTCAAGAAAAGATTCCTGAAACTCTAGCAGCTCTCTTTGGGCCTTGATCTCTTTTGCTTTTAGGCGAGTTAAAAAGTCCTCTATAAGACTCACGCTTTCTTCAAGGGTTATCTCTTTTCGCTTGGCACTTTTTTCATCAAAAGTGCTCACGGCGGAATTTTTTTCCCAAAAAAGAAGATGGAGAAAATGATCTGCATAAAAGATAAAAAGATGGCGTTTTGTTTTTTGCTGATAAAAGATAATTTCTTGAACCACCCACTGATCTTTTATTTCTCGCCATTGAATCTCTTCAATAATGGCGCTCATAAGATACTTGCGGCAAAGAGCGAGCCCCCTTTCGCCCGACTGGCGATGAAAACTCTCTAGCTGCTTAGGCCGAATAAAAAGACCTTCATATCCACCACCGCGCCCTAAATAAAGAAAATGGGTTTTTCCTTCATAGCGGACATTAAAACTCAAGAAATTATAAGAGGTGTAGATTTTTTGGATCATGGGAGCTGAACTCAAAAATATACTCATGTTTTATCCTTGATTACCGAAAAAAGAAGAGATGAAAGTAAAAAAAATTTCAAAACTGCTCTTTCTCTCTATAACATATTTTTTCTGCTTATCCGCTCTGTCAATGGAACCTATTTGCAAGGATGAAGATGATGTTTATTTTCTTCAATCTTGGCAAAGTTTCCCGCCTTTCCCTCTGGAAAAATACGAAAGAAGAACACTGCAACCTCATGATTTTCACTTTCTTGTCCATTGTCTTGATTCTTTACAGAAAATAGAACTTTTTTTTCAGAATCCTCAAGATTACATAGAACGACTCACGGTCAAAGATGGATATACAACACTAAGTGTCTCTTATATCCACCCTTCTCACCTTCAAACATGGTCACCTTTCTGTTTAATTGTAGGACCTAAAAAGGGAAAAAAGATAAAAGCTTTTCATGCTTCTTCTGCAGATCTTGAGTGGAGGGAAAATCCTGAGAGAAATAAACAACTTTATCAGTTGCGTGCAATTTTCAGAAAATCAGTTAATACCCTTAAAAGCGAAAAAGATCAGCCCTCTCATAATGAAATAGTCCTCCAACGAGAAGGGCTAGAAGTTAAAGGAATTATTATCAATGAAATATCAACAAGTTCAAGGAAACAAACATTACCTTCAAAGACTATTAGAGATGCAAAAAAATCAAATCTTCCCATTTTTTTTATTGAAGGCAGGGCAGGTAAACTTATTTTTTCTCCCAAATATAAAAACTAAAGTTTTTTTTTATTCCACCGAATCTATAGCTTATGAAAACAACATCTATCTTTTTTCTATTTTTACTTTCTCTGAATTTTCTTAATGCATCAGAATGGGACACTAGAGTTCTTAAAAAACCTGGTAAAAGACCAGAACATGACAAAATGGGAACCCTCAGAAGGGCAAAAAAAACAAACGCAAGTAATCCATGGGTTCGCCCTGACAATTGTCTGCCAGAGCTAACCTCCCCCACTTTAGAATCTCTAAAGGATAATATTTTATTGGGAAATGCACGTACTCAAAAAAAATTAGAAGAAGAAGAGAAAAGAAAAAAAACAATCTCTTATATTGTTGACGAAATAAAAACAACTGAAATAGCTTATGAATTATCTCTGGGTAAACTTATTCTTCTCATTTCTCAAATGACAGATAGCAAAGAAATAACAGCTAAAGAAAAAAAAGAGCTCCTGGCAATGAAATTCTTATTTGGAGGTCTACTAGGTATATCTAATCGTATTATTAAAAAAATAAAGGAAGAAAAAAACTATTCACAAACAGCTCTTTTTATTAAAGATCAGATAAGACAGTTACAAGGCATTTATAAACCCTTTATTGACAGTAATATTTCCTTGCAAAATAGACTACAAGAGATAGCAAAGAAAACAAAAAATAGTAGTGACCAGAATCAAGGGATAATTGCTGATGGTGTCATTGGTCCCATCCAAAGATTGCCCCGCTATCTCTTACTCCTTAAGGAAATCGATAAAAAAGAAACAGATCCTGATGCCATCCAAAATATAAAAGAATCTATTGAATCAATTAGAAAATTTCTTTACGATAATGGGGCATCATCAAAAAAAACGTGATATTTTTCTTATAAAATAAAGATTTACTCTTTTCCCTTAACAAGACACATTCTCTTTTTAAGTACTCCCCCTCTTTTTGAGGAAGAATTTATATGAGCTATAATATTTTTACCACGCCAAAAGACTCTCTCCTCGCCTCTCTTGATTTAGAATCTTTTTTTCAGCGCCTCAAAGAAGAGTTTCTCTTTGATATCAATAAGTCCCAGAGCTGTGCTTTTATCCCTCACCTCACCGCCGCCGCAGTTAATGAGCTCTATGATGAAATGCAAGAAATTGCGACACTAAGGCAAAACACCCCTTCTCTTTCATCTTTTGCCTCTCTTCTCAGCTCACCCTCCTTAAACGATGGAGAAATCCCCTCCTTGCTAGATGATCTCGCGCGCGGCCGTATCCTCGACACTCAAGAACTCAACAACCTCGCCAAAATGCAAGAGATGACCTTTATCCTCCTAGAAGAACTTCGTGATCTCTCATGGGTTAAAGCACTCCCTCCTCGTCATGAAAACTTTGCCCGCGAGAAAAAAGATATCCAAGGAAAATTCCTCAGCTCCTTTCGCCTCTTTGTCACGCCAAAAGGAGAAATCCAATACCAACAACACCCCCTTCTTCGCCCCCTCTATGAAAAAAAAATAAACCTCGAAGAAGAAATTAAACAAAAACTCTCAGCTCTTCTTCGCACCACCTTTTCTTCTATGAACGTCAACGGCAACTACGATCTCTTTGGCGACATCTACGTCATTGCCATTAAAAGTGATTCTTACAATAATAAACTGGGAAGCATCCTCGGCCACTCTGATTCAGGAAAAACCCTCTACTTACAACCTCACGCCATTCAAGATCTCTCCCAAAGGCGCCTTCATCTTGCACGCGATATTGAAGAGAATATTTTTAAAATCATGAAGGGGTACTCAGAATTTTTGAGCAGCAAAAAAAATTTACTTCGTGATTTCTTTGAGATGATTCTCAAAACAGATCTTCTCCACGGTCGCTTGATGTTTTCTCAAAAAATGAATTTCTCGCGCCCTTCTTTTCATCAAGATATCACCCAACTAGAAGGCCTCTTTCACCCCCTCATTGAAAACTGTACCACCAATGATTTTCACCTTGAAGCTCATCACAAAAGCTTTGTCCTCTCTGGTCCCAACACGGGAGGAAAAACCGTCTTCCTCAAAACCATCGCCTTTGCCCACTTGCTTCCTCATCTTGGCCTTTTTGTGAATGCCAGCAAAAGCATTCTTCCTTTCTATGAAGAGCTCTATTTTATTAGCAGCGATGGACAAAACCTCATGGAATCGCTAAGTAGTTTTTCAGGCGAAGTGACTACCTACTTAACCATTCTGGAAGAGACAAAAAAGGACCCCTCCAACATTCTTCTTATCATTGATGAAATTTTTCATTCTACGTCTTCCAATGAGGCCTCTGCTTTGGCCCTCTCTCTTATGGAGTATTTTCACAAGCACTATAAGCATTCACACCTCATGCTCTCCACCCACCACGAACTCCTCAAAGTTCAAAGCAATTTAGAAAAAGAAATCCTCTCGGCCCACGTCGGCCATCACAGAGAAACTCAGCTTCCCACCTACAAAATTCTCTACGATGGGCCTGGCGCTTCTATGGCCATCTCGATTTTTCGCCATATTAGCAAAAAACTCTCGGCCCCCCATCATCTTGCCGATAGAGCACAAGAACTTCTCTCTCCTCACCACGAACTCTTAGAACAAACCCTTCTTGAAGTCTCACAAGAAAAAATAAAACTCCTCGAACTTGAAGAAAAAATCCGCCAAAAAGAAAGACAGCTGGATTTAAGAGCGCGTGAGTTTGAAGGACAAAAGAAAATTCAAAAAGAACAAGTAACAGCAACACTTCTTAAGGAATTTGAACACTACAGAAAGAAGGTGGAAAAAATTCTTAGCGAACAAAACTCCTCTAAAAAAGATCTTAAAGAAATCCGCGAAATTAAAAGACAAGTTGACTCTCAATTTACTCATAAAGAAAA
>CALDHR010000030.1 GCA_937898585.1 uncultured Oligoflexia bacterium | reverse complement strand
TTAAAGAGGCCATGGTAGATGAGCAAGAAATTATAAAAAAACTAACTTCTTCTGATTTTAAACTTAGCTATCTCTCATCAAAAGAGCTCACTCTCTTTTGTCCTTGTAGTTTTCAATATTATCTTGAAAAGCTTATTCCATTGGTGAAACAAGAGGGTTTTTTGAATCTTATTGATTTAGATGAAAAAGAGAGGACGGGACAAGATGTTCTCAATGTAAAGTGTGATTATTGCGAAAGAAAATACTCTTATAAAAGTGATTCCTTTACTTCTTCCTAGTCATCACCGTAAGCTTTGAGCTACAAGTTAATTCATTTTTTTCATTAAAAAGATCAATTGTCCAAAATAAGACTCTTCTTCCAGAGTGAACAAGAGTCGCTTTTGCAGATACTTTTTGTCCAAGAACAATACTTTTAAGGTGATTTGCTGAAATCTCTAATCCCACAGCATCACTATTTTTCATTTCTTCATCATCGCTATGTTGAAGCACAAGATAAGAACCGATACTTCCAAGAGTTTCTGCTAGAACGCAACTTGCTCCCCCGTGGAGAATTTTCATGGGCTGTATGACTTTCGTGGAGACCATCATTTCGCCACAGACAACAAACTTCTCCTCTCCATTCAGAGAAAGATCCAGAATTTTTATGTCTAAAAAGTCTACCATCGTATTTTTAGAAAAATTTTCAACTTCTTCTAAAATATTTTTTTTATTTTCAATAATTTTTTTAAGAGACATAGAGGACTAATCCTTTTAAATATTGCCCTTCTGGATGAAAGACATTGACGGGATGATCAATTCCTAGGCGATGCTCACCAATAATTCTCACATTTCTTCCTGCTTCCAGGGCCGCAAAGAAAATCATTTTTTTAAAACTCTCTAGAGAGATAAAATGAGAACAAGAGAAAGTAAATAAAATTCCTCCACTCTCAATGATCTTCATCGCTTCTCGATTAATATCTTTGTAGGCCTTAAGGGCCGAGCGCTCATCTTTTCTCTTTTTAGCAAAAGCAGGGGGATCTAAAATAATGAGATCATAACAATCGTCTTGAGATGTTTGAAGACCTCTCAGGTAGCTAAAAACATCTTCTACAACCCAGTCCATTTTTTTTGTTTCAATATCAGTGTTAATATTTAATTCAATATTTTTCTTGGCCATTTCGATGGCGCTCTTGGAAATATCCACGGAGGCAACACTCTTTGCGCCTCCTTTCATGGCCGCGGTAGAAAACCAGCCGTGATAGCAAAAAGTATTAAGAACTTTTCTTCCTTGAGAGTATTGAGAGACGAGAAGACGCATTTCTCGCTGATCTAGAAAGGCGCCTGTTTTTTGGCCTTCTAGAGGATTAACAAAATAAGAGATATCATTTTCTTTAACAACAATACCTTTAAATTTATTTTCCTCCCCCTTGAGAAAACCATTAACAGAGCGGAGTCCCTCGCTTTTTCGAGAATTTGAATCTGATTTTTCAATAACAAATTCAAGTTTTGGCATAAGCGCAACCAATTGATCTTTCATAAAGGAAATAAGATGATCAGTTGCCTTCACATGAGACTGAACCACGGCCACTTTCTCACTGTAAAGATCAATGATAATTCCAGGGATGCCGTCTCCTTCTCCATTAATTAATCGATAACAATTCGTTTTGTTTGTATCAATAAGTGCTTTTCTTAACTCATAAGCATCTTGAATATTTTCTTTAATAGAAGTGAAAAATTCATTTTCGCCAAAACTGTACATACGAATAGAAATACTTTTTCCTGCTGTATAAAAACCACTTCCTAGTATTTCGTTATTATTTGATAAAACCTCAACAATTTCTCCTTCTTTATCTAACTTAGAGAAATCGCCTTTATTTTCATCAATCGCACCAGAAAAAACCCAGTGATGAAAAGATTTAAGTGTTTTTTCTTTCCCTGCTTTTAGAATAATTTTTTTCATTTTTTTGATCCACCTTCAGAGAGCATTTTATAAACTTCATTCTGATCTTGCTTTGTAATAAGTGAGACCAGTTTGGCAACACTCTTCTTTTTCCCCTTACTATTAATAATACTTTCAGCAGCACTAAGAAGCTCCGGAGGGGTAAAGTTTTTTTTCATCTCATGACTTTCTCTAAAATCAACAAGAAGAACAAACTCCCCTTTTTCATTCATCTCTTCAATTTCGTTAATATTATCTAAAGAAAAATGAAAAACCTTTTGATGCATCTTCGTGATTTCTTTAACAAGAACAACTTTCAAGTGTTCATATTTTTCCAAAATAAGTCGTGTCGTTTTCTTTACTCTCTTAGGTGATTCAAAAAAAATGGCCGTTTTAACACCCCCATTCCCCTCTAGTACTAACTGAGCATTTTTAAAATCTCGAGGAAAGAATCCATGAAAGGAGAAGGGATGTGGGAGAAGAGAAGATAATTCGAGGGCGGCCAAGAGAGAGCTTGCTCCAGGATAGGTATCAACAAAAATTTCTCGCTCATGAATGGCCTCCAGCAAGGGAAACATGGGATCACTTATCAAGGGAGACCCAGCGTCACTAACTAAGAAGAAATCATTTTCACTTTCCTCTATTAATGTCGCAAAATAATCAATTTTATCTTTTGTTGAATGATCGTGGAAGCTAAAAATATTTTTCCCCTCCAGAGAAACACTCAAAGCATTCATGAGCTTTTTGAGCATTCGTGTATCTTCAGCAATAAAATTAACACCCTCTTCGAGGGCCCGTTTCGCTCTTAGAGTAATATCTTCAAGATTTCCGATGGGAGTACTAAGAAGAATAGCTTTGGCCATTGAATTGTCGCTTTTGTTTTAAAAATTATAATAAAGGGCATGGCCCATCTCAAGTTTCTTATTAAGAAAAGGAGCAAAGTAGTAAGATTTTTTCTTTTTTCCTTCAGCATAAAGTTGATCATTATTTCTCTGTGAGATAATCTTTCCAAGATAGACGGCCATCATAATGGCCAAAGGATAATCAGATGCCCAATGAACACCATTGCTCATCATGGAAAAAGACAGTGCACCAATAAGAGAATAATTAAGCGGCCTCATCCAATATTTTTCTTCTGGATAATTTTCTTCAATAATCGTAAATGTGGTTAAAAGTGTCGCTACATGTCCAGAAGGATAAGCGTCATATTTAGGAACATTGCTTTGATACTCTTTAAAGGCGGGAAAGAAGTGAAACCGTCCTCTTTTTTTACTTCTCTGATTATAAGTTTCACGTCCTGTCACTCGTTTAAGAAATTGATTCATCATGGTCATGCTAACGAGACCTTCCACGATTTGATTGGCCACACTTTTCAATTTATCATTGCCTTGAATAAAACTCGTACCATAAAGACCTAATGTAAAAAGAGACTGAGTTACTCCATCTCCAAGATAGTAAAGAGATGTATTGAAATTATCAGGTCTCCTCACAGGAAGTCCTGCGATAGAGAACATTACTTTTTTCCTATCTTCAAAATCTTTATTAATCCCTCGGGAAACTCTGCGAGAAAAAGAAAGAATCTCTTCATCGGCATACCAAAGGAACATCGTCGAAAGAGACATCAAGGCAAAATCAGGAATATTTTCTGGCCTTATCATTTGTTGAGGAAGTTCAATGAAATTATTTTTAATATTTGAAATAAAGTTTTCTTTTTCTTTACTCTCTATTAAAAAAGAAGACAAAAAAATAAAAAGAAAGAAGAAGATCTTTTTCAGTAAACAAAAAACCATTAGAAAGCCTAGCTGTAATCATTAAGAAGAATTAAAACGGTAATTTACTGCTTTATAGAATTAATTCAATTGATCTTGTAAAATTTAAATCATGAGACCAGAAAATAAGCTTACTCGATTTGATTCTCTTTTTTCAAAAGATGATATTACCTTCTTCATCCAACAGGGGGTGAGTTCTTTTTCTTTAGATTTTAATCCACTATCGCCTCTTTTTTGCCCTTTGAAGCTAGCAAAAGATATTCTGCAGGTAAAATGGCCTTTTGGAGTAGGTTGGACCTTGCTTTTTGGTCAGGAGAAAATGGCCCACATGGAATACCTGATTTCAGAGATAAGGAAAGTGGCCATTAATATTCCTTTAAGTGTTCAGATCAATGAAGGAAATTTAGACTTGATAGAGATCCTAAAGTTTTATGGGAATCGCCCACAAAATGAACTTTTTAGTGAATTAATCATTGAAACGGCACATCCTTTCGAAATCTGCAAAATGATTCATTCTGAGATAATGAATGAATCGGGAAAGAAGGTGGCCCTTCAAATGCATGCCAAAGAAATTGCTATACAAACAATGAAGAGTGCAGAATTTATAAAACTGATGAATTACCAAGAAGGCAATCTTTATATTAAGCACTCTACGAGCGAAATTCGACCGCTTTCTATCCTCGATTTTATTTCTAAAAAAGTACACTGTGTTCCTTTGAGTATTGATTTTTTTAACTTAGAAAGGTTAACAAAGAGAGAAGAGACTTTA
The DNA here is from genome assembly GCA_937898585.1 of uncultured Oligoflexia bacterium. GTDB lineage: Bacteria > Bdellovibrionota > Bacteriovoracia > Bacteriovoracales > Bacteriovoracaceae > CALDHR01. Next base: position 6,397 of record CALDHR010000030.1, on the reverse strand, counting down.
AATTTTGCTCAAAGGGTTATGTAATGAAAATTCTTATCACAAATGATGACGGTGTTTATGCTTCAGGTATTAATATTCTCTATGAAACGCTTAAAGATCATCACCAAGTAACTGTTGTGGCGCCAACAGAAGAAAAATCAACAACGGGTCATTCTCTAGGCGGAATCAACCATCCTATTCGTGTTCACCAGATGAAAGAAAATTTTTATGCTGTCTCTGGTCATCCTGCTGACTGTGTTTTGATGGGCCTGGGGCATTTCTGCCAAGGAAGAGACCGACCTGATTTAGTTTTGTCGGGAATTAACCGTGGAGGAAATCTTGGACAAGATATTTATTATTCAGGGACTGTGGCAGGAGCAAGAGAAGGCGTCTTTCATGGAGTAAAGGGAATGGCCGTCAGTTTGGCCATTGAATTAGGTCAGGCCAAGGAGCATTACAATGACGAATATAAAAAAACGGCCAATCTTGTAAAAGAACTTTTGGCGAAAAATATCTTAAATCATTTAAATGAAATGGAGCTTTATAATTTAAACACACCTCCTCTTATGAGTTACAAAGGAATAAAGTGGGCCACTCTAGGTCATCGATTTTATTCTGAAGATATTATGGAGCGAGTTGATTCAAGAAATAGACCTTATTTTTGGACGGGCAGCTCTTACATTGATCATAATAAGAAAGAGGCCAGTGATTGTTCTTATATTGAAGAAGGTTTTGCTACTCTCTCAAAAATTATTTTAGGAAAAAATGTTGATAATCCTGAAAGCTTTAATCTAGATATTGACCTAAAGTAGCGATACAATACATTAATGAAATCTCCTGCTCTTTTTCTTCTTCTTTTTATTCTTACGTCCTGCGCATCTATGCAGTCAGGGCGTTATATTCAGTGGCATAAAAACGATAATATTGAAAAGATTGCTTCTCGCTATAAAATTCCTCCTGCTGCCATTTTAAACTCTAATAGAGGAAAGCGCTTTAGACCTGGTGAATGGGTTTTTATTCCAGAAAACATTGGGATATTCTCAAGTAATGATTATCGTCTTCTCTACAGAGGAAGTATTTCATCGGCCGATTTTTATCGAGGAAAATATCTTTGGCCAGTGCCAAGTTCAAAAAGAATAAGCTCTCCTTATGGGAAAATTCGAGGACCACGCAGACATAAAGGTCTTGATATTGCTGCACAGAAAGGATCTGTTATCTTGGCCGCTGAGGATGGAACCGTGACCTATGCGGGAAATAAATTAAGAGGATATGGAAATCTTGTTATTATCCACCATAAAGATGGTTATTCTACTCTTTATGCTCATGCTGATAAACTTCTCACGAGAAGAAATAAAAAAGTTTATCGTGGACAAATTATTGCTCTGATTGGCAGTACGGGAAGGTCTACAGCTCCTCATCTTCACTTTGAAGTGCGAAGAGGAAAAAAAACTTATGATCCTCATCCCTTGCTTAAGTCACGAAAATAATTTAATAAAATCCGATGAAAATTATTACTTTCTCTATTCCGCTGCTTCTCTTTTATTTTTTTATCTGGCTTAATTATAAAAACTTCATTCCTATCTTTGACGCCGGAATTTATTATCGATGTTTGCAAAATATTCATGCCTCACCAGTAAGTTTTTCCAGTTTTTCTTGCGCAGGACATCCAACTTATATTTATATGCTTCTGCAGTTTTTATTAACACTGCCCTTTAAAAACAGCCTTTCTTATTTTAACTTTATTCAGCTGGCCCAGCTTCTTTTTACTAGTTTCGTTTTTTATAAAACTCTCTCCCTCATCGATAAAAGACAGAAAAGAGAGGAAGAAACAAATCTTAACTTTTTAGTGACTTTGATTTTTGCGACTCTTCCTATGTTTCTTTCAAATTTTTTTCACTTCAATATGGACAACGGTATCCTTATTTTCACTGTCCCATTGATCTATTTTGTCATAAAAGAAAATCTCATCATTGCTTCTTTATTTGGCTGCGCCTTGGTTTATACAAAAGAAACGGGTGTCTTTGCTTATTTTTTCACTCTACTAAGTTTTCTTCTGGCCTTTCATGGAAAAAGATCAATTCAATTTATAAAAAAGCATCTTCACCTGCTTATTCCTTTTGTTCTTTTTATTTTTTATTATTTTATCTACAAAAGATATCTCTCTAACGAAGTTGATATGTGGAGCGAGCACAATGCTTCTCTTTTAAATGGACATGAAAAAATCGTAAGATTCCTAACGTATTTTAATTTCATCAGAGATACGAGGATTAGATCGGCCCTTTACTTTGTTAGCGCTATAAATTTCCAGTGGTTTTTATGGATTCCTATTTTAGCTGTTTTTGTAATGACAATTTTCAATAAAACTAGAAGAAAGATATGGGCAAACAATCACTTAAATGTTTTTTTAACTCTCTGTCTTCCTTTCATTATTTATGCTGTCACTCGTTTTATGACAGTAACAAATGCACGCTATTATCTTATGGTCTTCCCTTTTCTCTTTCTCCTTTTTCGAGAAACCCTCATCTTTATTCCTGCAAAGAATTATTTAAAGAAAATATACCTCACTCTTTTTCTTGCTTTAAGCATCCTGTCCAATTTTTATACTTTTGACCCTTTGGCAAATTATCTTTTTGGAACTCTACCCTACGGCAAAGACAAAATCCTTCACACGACAAAACTAACTGCTGATTGTCTTAACTGCGCTAGAGATCAAATTGTCTACAACATGCAATATCTTAGCAATGGAAAATCCCTCGATCTTCTCTTTAATATCCTCCATGAAGAGAAAAAACAAAACGATGTAACTTTTGTATCAAATAAGCAGACTGATTTTTTTTACTTCTGGTATGTTCACCCCGAAACTGGTCAAAGGACACACTTGGAAAAGTTTAAGGAAGAAGAACTTCTTCCCCTTATGGATCTTGATTCTTTTAAGGAAAACAAACCAAAAAACTTAATCTATTTAAGTGTTCAATTTTTCAGAGATGATAAAGAAAATCTTAATGAGATAATTAATAGACATCAATACAGATTAAAGAAAATCATTCCTTTGCAAGAAGATTCTGCGGGCCCTCTTCTTCTTCATTTTCTTTCTCTTGAGCAAGAAAATTAATCATCTCTGATGCGGCCATCATTCCAAAAGTCGCTGTTACAAAACAAAGCGCACCAAGTGTTCCTGAGCAGCCTCCTTTTGAACCAACTTTTAATGAATCACATATTTTTTTTCGCTGCTGCTCATCAGACTTATCTTGCCACTCTAATGAATAAATGACTTTTATCCCAACACATTTTTTTTTTCGCCCAGACACCCTCTCCCCTCTTGGAAAAGAAAAATCTCTCCTCAGCTCTTTTCGAATTCGGGAAAGAAGATTGTCATAAGTGGCCATTTCAAGATCATCAATAGTAACTCTTTCTGGTCGCCGAAGACCTCCGCTGGCACCTGATACAATGAGTGGTATGTTATTTTGGTGGCAAAAATTAATAAGAAGGCATTTATGGCGAGAAGAATCAGTAGCATCAAAGACATAAGAGGCCTTTTTTAACAAAGAACACCTTTCATCTAAATCAATGAAATCTTCATTGAAAAATGAAACAATGGAATCAACAACACATAAAGGATTAATTTCTAATAACCGTTCTTTTAAAACATCGGCCTTAAATCTTCCTATGGTTTTTGTTGTGGCCATAAGCTGTCGAGAGACATTGGTCAGAGAAATTTCATCTGCATCAATGAGAACAATATGATTAACGCCACTTCGCACAACTGCCTCGGCGGCCCAACTTCCCACGCCGCCTAAACCAATAATAACGATTTGGCCTTGTTGAATTTTTTTAAAATTATTTTCATAAATTTTTTGAACAGAGTTAAATTTTAAGTTAGTGTCATCCATAATCATTAGAATTGAGGCCTATTATTAATGAGTTTTACTCTTCGTTTTAACCATTTAAAGAAAAAATTATCAACATTTCCTAATTGGGAAGAAAAAATCCGCTACCTTATTCAGCTTAGCAATGAAAAAGATAGACCATCCCCTGATGATATCCGCAATGAAAAAAATAGAATCAAGGCCTGCTCACAAGGGTTATGGCTTCTTGTTGAAACTGACGAAAATCAAAAAGGCCCTACTTGTGTTAATATTTTCATTGAGTCAGAATCAAAAATAATACATGCTTTAGGGGGAGTATTCAGTGACGTAATTTCGGGGTTACCTCTAACAGAAATAAAAGAAAGTAAAAAAACTCTGGCCTCTTTTTATCTAGACTTGAATTTACTAGAACAAACGGGAAGAAATAGGCAAAACGCTCTCCTTGCTTTAGTGGCAACTTTTATTGATAAAATTGATGATTGTATAAAATAATCACATATTATTTTGAGTAGACTTGAAAGCGCTCAATCTCTTTCATTATATTAATACTATCCTTCTCTCTCTCTTGCTCTTACATTAATTTACTTCATGTAAGAGGAGGGGGATTTATGCTAAAGAGAATGGTTCTTATTTTTTTCTTTTTTTCTATTCAATTGCAAGCGCTTCAATCTCCAGAAAAAAATCTCTTTAAGAATGAAGGTAAAATTTTACGGCATTTCATTTACGGCATTATCAAAGTATCTTCCATGAAAAAAGATACTTCCTCTCTGCACGATAGAATATGCTCTCTTTTGGCCAACAATCCTCTTGTGATTTCCTGGATAGGAGAAAGTGATCAATTTCTAGAAGAAAAAATCAAAAAAGCAGATATTGAAGAACAGAAAGACATTATAATGTCTCTCTTTCAAGATAAAATAATTGAAAATGACCAAATTAATAACTTGATTAAAATGCCTGAACTTAGAGGTTCAAAAGAAACTCATGAGAGCTTTTTTATTTGGATCAACCTATGAAGATAGATATACCTTTCTCAAAAGCTACTTCAAGGAAGAAAAAACAAAAGATATTATAGATAAGATAAGAAAATACATAGAGCAACTCAAGTTTTCAGAAACAGAAGAGATAAAAATTCTTACAGATAAAGAAAAAGGATTCGACTTAAGTAATCTCCCCGAAAAAGTAAGAAGCTATGTCGAAGAGATGGCCTTGGCCTATTTTGATGATATGACATACAAGCAAAAAGAAAATATCATTCTTGATGTTATGAAGCTTCCTCCTCATGTTAGTCTTTATAAAAAGCTTGGAATAATCCTAAATCGAACAGGACCTGTTCTTCAAAAGATTTTTCAACTCATTGGAGAAGATTCTAAATCAGAGAAGATGCAGCTTGTTATGAACGAGCTGAAGCAAAATGTTCGCCCTTTTAACTTTTCTGTTGCTAAAAAAATTATTGAAAAAAACCTAGAAAGACCAATTGAAGAAATCTTCAGTCATTTCCCTGAAAAACCGATTGCTGCGGCAACTGTTGGTCAGGTCTATTTTGCTACTTTGATTAATGGAAAAAACGTTATTGTAAAAGTCATGAGGCCAAATATTCGCCGCAAGGCACGAGAAGAAATAAAGACTTTTATGAATCACGCTCATGAAAAAATAACACAAAAATTTGTAAAACAAATCAAAGTATCGATTATGGAAGAATTAGATTTCCGCAAGGAATCTCATAATCTAGACGTTGGTAAAAAGTATTACAATTACAAAAAAATTCAAACGATAGGTAAAATTGAAGAGCTATCCAGGACGTCAAAAGTTTTAGTAATGGAAGTGGCCCCTGGAAAATCTTTGGCAAGCTATAAAAATAAATATCTTTATCATAATATTGTCTTAAGGAATAAGGCCATTGCTCATCTCACGACAAGATGGATTGATCAGGCCATTTTTCACAAAGATGGATTTTTTCACGCGGATCTTCATTCAGGAAATATCTTTATCGACTTTACTGATACCAATAAATTTCTTCTCACTCTTATTGATTTTGGGGCCGTTGGATATATGAAAGAAGAAGAGCAAAAAAGCATTGTTCTTATGGCCGCAGGTGTGTTGCTAAAAGATGAAGATATGATCTTTGATTCATTTCATTACATTACTAAAATAAATGATAATCAGAGAGAAAGTCTTCGCTCTAAAGTCGGAGATATTCTGCACAAAAAAATAAGCTATGCAGAAAAATTAACTGAAATTATTGCTGAATCAATTAATGTTAAAATAAGTTTTCCTCGTAACTATCTTCTCTTTAATCGAGGACGCTCTTTTCTTGAGAAACAGATTATCAGCAACAATGAAATCATTACTGAAGTTGGTCATGTTGACAGCAAGAAGATAGATATGGATAGACTTTATCTAAAGGCCTTCTTTAAATATCTGCCTAAATCAACCATGAAAATACTTTTAAATATTCATGAAGGGAGAAGTGACACTTTTAAGTTTGAAAAGGCCTCCGTTTATAAGGCCCTTAAAATCATTGGTCACAAAGTAAGAAAATAAAATAAAATAAA
>CALDHR010000029.1 GCA_937898585.1 uncultured Oligoflexia bacterium | reverse complement strand
CGTCATACAAGCTCCTTTCCCAGGGACAATATTGTCAGAGTCTTTTCGTCAACTACCCTAGAAAACTTGAGTGAAATTATTCTATTTTTTTATATAATACAGTTTTTTCAATAAGATAAGGGCCAAAAAAAAGAGAATTTATTGACACTGTGCTTGATACCAGCTTTCCACAAGAGACTTAGATGATTCCGCTAAAAGGCCTTCTTCAACACAGCTTTGAAAGAGATCCTCAAAAACACAAAGAGTAATGAGCTCTATCTTTTGCTGGCGAAAAAAATTAAGGGCCGAATTAAACTGATAAGAATAAATTACCATGGCCGATACCACCTCAATTCCTTGGGCCACAAGATAGCTGATCCCCTTAGAAAGAGAAGAGCCTTTCGTAAGAACATCGTCAATGAGTAAAACACGTGCCCCTTCTTTAATATCTCCTTCTAATAATTTTTTTCTTCCATGATCTTTTTGACTACTGCGCAAATAGCTAAAAGGAAGATTAAGCTCATGGGCCAAAACAGCTCCATGACTAATTCCGGCCGTGGCCATAGAACAAATGTGATCAAAAGGCACTTCTTCCTGTAGATCAAGAAGCCTCTCTTTTGCTTTTTTTAAAACAAATTTCCATTCATGACTATGAGTTGAAAGCTGACGCAGATCGCAATAGATCGGAGATTTTATTCCTGAAGCAAAAGTGAAAAGATCATTTGTGTTAAACTGAAAGCAAGAAGAGCGAAGAAGACTCTTGGCCATTTCTTTTGAATCACTCATTATTCACCTCGAAGGATTGTGTTGATGAGGTTATCTAACTCTTCTTGGAGGAATTGACAATTTTTCTGCCACTCTTGATGATTAAGTTCTTCTTCTTGATTTTGCGTCATCTTCCATAAAGCAGAACTTCGTCGCGTCAACTCTCTTAATAATCTTGCCGCCTCTTCAGGATTTGAATCTTCCATCTCTTCGAGTTTGAGAAGAACAGCATCCCACTGACTTGTATCACTTTCCGCTACAAGATTTTTTTCTTTGCCTTGCTCTTTTTTTTGCGTCATATATTTCCTCTATGAATAAAAACATAAACTTCTATCATTTCTTAGATCACACTTTTCTCAAAACCCAAAAGGATGGATTTTCTCCTCATAAGCAAAAAAAGAGTATTGAAAAGCTCTCGCTAGAAGCAAATAAATTTGATGTCGCTGCCGTTTGTGTTCGTCCTTGGCAACTTCAAAATACACTTGCTGGGCGAAAAGAACTCCATGGCCAATATAAAATTGCTACGGCCCATGCTCTCTTTCCTTTTCACCAGATGACCTCATACCAAAAGATAAAAGAAATTGAAATCGCTCTACAGGAAGGAAGTGAGGAGATTGACTTTCTTATCCCTCTTGAGAGCGTTTTGCGAGGGCAATTCAACTCTCTTTATTTAGAAGTCAGCTCTCTTCATGAGTTAGTAGGCCGTAAAACATTAAAAATTATCTTTGAGACGGCCGCCCTTACAGAAGAATTAAAGAAGAAGGCCATTGAAACGGTTGTCAGTGCTCTCCAAAAAAATAGTGATAAAAAAGAAGAAGGTTTAAGGTTCTTAAAAACATCCACTGGATATTTTAAAGAGCCCTATACCATTGATCAATTGGCCCATGATCTTCATCTTTTTCATTATTTTTCAAAAGGGAGATATTCTCTCAAGCCATCGGGTGGCATTAGAACTAACCAACAAATCATGAAATTATTGGCCTTATGCCCTTTTTTAGATCTCACTCCTAATAAATTCCGTATTGGAAGCGGTTCACTTATTGCACAAAAAGCAACATTGATGCATTATTAAAGAGTGAAAAAACTCTTTTTTGTAATTTTATTTTATTTTCCTCTCATGATCATGGCACAGTCGGGAGAGGGAGGAAATACCTACTCTCGCTGGAATATGCTTCGTGCAGGATGTATTGGCTGGACTCATTTTTTTAGATCAACTGATAGATTAAAACAAGAATGCGACACACATTTTCATAAAAGCAATATTGAACAAATTCCCTCCTATGCAAGACGCTATAATTGGATGATGGGCAAGCAAGAAAGGACCGCAAAAAGACCTTTTTTTTTCAAAAGTTAAAGAAACACGACGTGCCTTTAAGAGCTTCCTCTCTTTTGCAAAAAGAAATATTTTCCGTGGAAGTTTAGAAAAAGATTGCAGCGATATTTCACAACCAATGAAGTATCCTGAATTCTCTCATCTTATTTCTGACAGGAGCAACAGTCACCTCTATTTAGGCGAAATGCCCAATCAAAGTAACTTTTCTTATATACAAAATAAAATTCACCAAAACTCATGTGCTGGTGCCGTGCTAAGCTTTGTTAGGCCAAAAGAGCTTACCTTTTTTTCTCGTTTTTCCCCTAAACGCTTCTCTCGTATTTTGCCTGGTCAGTGGGCCGACAGTAAGATTCAAAATAAAATTATCTCTGTCCCGCGGGGTAAAAATCTCACTGAAGAACAACTTGAGGAAACATTCAAGTTTCTTGATTCCATGAAAAATCAAGGCTGTCACGTTTATATCCATTCGGCCAAAGGATCATTTCGCGCAACGGCCGCCTTGGCCGCCTACATGGCCCTAGAAAAAGCAAAAGAAAAGATAAATCAAGGAGAAGAGCATAGCAAATTATCAACAGCTCTCAATATTAAACATGGATCAAATGAAACAGAGCTTTTAACAGAGGCCCTGCACCTAATCAGAGAAAATAGAGGAGCTGCATATACCAATTCAAAAGCAATTCAAGAGGCCGGCCGTTTTCTGAAAAAAAAGCTTAATCTTCTCGACACAGATGAACTCTACAAAGAGTCAATCTTTTACGCTTCTAAAGCAACAGAAGAAGAAATATCAATTGATGGATACCAGAGATTTGGCAAAAAAAATTTTGTCATTGAAACAAAAGATCATGCAAACGCTATCAAAGAAAAAGATACCGCTGGCAGAAAAACTTACATCGAAAATGAAATTAATCATCTCTTAACAGAAATACAAGACGAAGAACTAAAGAAAAAACTTGCTCATTTATTAAGATCCTTTACTTTTTGGCAGGGGGCCGATCCAACGCTGCACATTTTAATAAAAGACAACCAGGCCATCGAAAGCAGAAGTAGAAAAGAATCATCTTCTCTTACTAAAACAGAAAACATTATCACTGCAAAAAACCATACTTCATATCATTTACAACGATTAGATGGTACTGTCTCAAGCGGAGAATATTTTTCAGAGGTTACCCTTTCTATCGATTTAACAAAGATAACACCAACTTCTAATTTTGAAGATCTTATTGAACAAGGTCTCATTAAAATGAAAGTTACTCACCATATTGCTCCTATTATAAAATAATTTTTTTTGTGCTATAGCTTTCTTCTTATTTTTCAAGGAGAGGGCATGCGATTTTTACTTTTTACTTTTCTTTTTTTCAATTTTCCTCTCAGTGCAAAAAAGATACCGACTCTTCCCCTTTCCTGCCCTACAGAAGACACTCCTCTTTATTTTGAAAATATTAAAGTAATAGGAGAACGCTCTTCTCTTCTTATCGACAAAATTGATGCCAATCTCTACTCCATTATCCGCTCTATAAAAGTCACAGGAGGTGTAAAAAGCAAAGACCTAGAGATCTTGCGCCAAATTGCTCGAGAGAATTATCGCCTTCACCGCGCCCTTTTTCAAATCATCTACTCTTGCCGATCCCTCTTGAAAAATAAAAACATCGCTAAAAACAAACCCTATATTGCCTCCTCTGTCTTTCTTGCTCGTCTCATTCAAAATGACCTCTATTTGAGTTTTTTACAACTCTCAGAAGGCAGTAGTTTTTTGAGAAAAATTTTCAACATTAAAACATCTCATGTTCCCAAAAGAATGCTTCGCCGTCTTAATCGAGAATTCTATCATCCTCGCAATCGCAGAGATCTTGAAAGAGGACTTCCTCTTTTTCGCCAACATCTTATTCAAAATGAAATTTTCACTTTAAATGAAAAAAAAGAAATGCGCTCTTACTTAGCAACCTCACCAACTTATTCATTTCTTACTAAGAAAAAAATATCTATCCGCGCCTTTAGGCATCTCTCACATATGAAAAATGAGCTCAAACTCTTTCATCACGAAGGAGTTGATCACAGTGAAAAGTTTATTCGACTCTTTAAAGCAAAGTTTTCCAAAGTCTTTGGCCTTACTGTTGGAAAAATTAAATGGCGATCGGGAAAAATGAAAAACAGAGATGATCTCTTAAAGGAGATAAAGGAAGTCCTTCGCCCTCTAGATATCCTTATCGAACGAACAGAAAAAGTCTCTAAACATTTTATGCCTGGCCATTTTGGCCATGCGGCCCTGTACTTAGGGACAAAAGAACAGCTCATAACATTAGGGCTTTGGGATAAACCTTTTGTGAAAAAGTTTAGAAAAAAAATAGGAAAAGGAAATGTTGTTCTCGAAAGTAAAAAACAGGGTGTTATTCTTAGTTCTCTAGAAGATTTTATCAATGTAGATGATTTGGCCCTTTTGCGTCTTAAAAAAGATGATCGACATGAAGTAAATTTTGTTGAAAAAAAAGTCCAGGAGGCCCTTCATTATTATGGCAAAAAATATGATTTTGAATTTGACACAGAAGATGATAATTCTCTTTACTGCTCTGAGCTTATCTATCATCTCTTCAAGGGAATTCATTTTCCTCAAAGCTACAATCTTCTTTTGGGTCAATCAGTTCTTCTGCCCGATAATATCGCTCAAGAGGCCCTTAAGGAAAATAGTGCTTTAGAAATTGTAAAACTTTATTTAGATGGTCAAAGAGCAAATATTGAAGAAATGGAGTTTCTCCCTATTAATGAGTGATAAAAAATGACCCCTCTTGAGCACATTCTCTTTGGCAAAAAAATAACCTCTAAGCTTGAAAAAATTCACACCTATCATGAAACCCATCTTTTGCGTCCAGAAAATCCTGCACGAGAAGAATCGCTCAAAATAGGAAAGTCTAAATTCCCTCAAGCACAAGAATTATCTACTTTAGAGGGGCGCGTAAAAGCACTTCACTCTTTTGCTAGTCACGAACTTCAGGCCATTGAGCTCATGAGTTTGGCCCTGCTTTTTTTTCCCGCAAGAGAAGATTGGGAAAAAAAATATAAGGATCATCTTTTGCTGGCCCTTGATGATGAACAAAGACATTTTAAACTCTATGAAATGCGAATCAAGGATCTTGGATACAATTTCGGAGACTTTCCCGTTAATCTTCATTTGTGGAATAAGTGCAAAAATATCACAACTCTCAAACAATTTGCGGCCGTCATGAGCTTAACTTTTGAAACAGCGAATTTAGATTTTGCTCTCCACTACGCTCTTTATTTTAGAAAGTTTGGTGATGAAAAAAGCGCTCATGTGCTAGAAGAAGTTCATCAAGACGAAATTGTTCATGTGGCCTATGGCCAAAAGGCCTTTGATGCGTCTCTTGAACATGAGAATAATTTTTTTAAGGCCTATGAAAAAGAGCTTCCCTTTGGGCTTACTCCTGCGCATTCGCGAGGAGGAAAAGAAATTTTTGACCTCAAAGGAAGAAAAAAAGCGCGCCTAACAGATGATTTCATAAAACAAACAAGAACATACCCAAGAGCGATGCGTGCTAAATCATCAAGTTAATTTATTCTATGAGTGGCAACTTTTTTCCGCTAAGACACTTCCGCAAAAATGGATGCATAACAGTATTATGCAAAATTTTGAGTTTATTTATTTTTTCATGGAAGAAAATACAGACAATTCTCTTGTCTCACCTTTTGATTATAAAAAAGAAGATTTAAATAAAATAGAAAAAATTCTTCAGCGGAATCTTCAACAAGTTATTCCTCTTGAAAAAACTCCTCCTAATATTATCACTCCATGGTGGGGAGAATTAAAGAATCTTGAATTTGAAAAAAAAATTAACAGCAAGATAACATCTACTCTTCTGGGTTTAGAGCTGGGCAACGATTTCACCCCCTCTCATACGCATATCATTTCTTCTCTTGAAGAACTCAAAAGACTCAAGCTTCCTTTTTCTCAGAGACAATTTATCAAGCGAAGTCCTTTTCATTCTTCAGGAAAAGGAAGTTCTCTTCTAACCGAAAATAATGTCAATGATCCCATTAAAGAAGATGTAATTATTACGCCTCTTCTCAATAAAAAATTTGAAATTGGTTGCTGTGTTAATGAACAAGATCATCTCTCTTTTCATTTAGCGCACTACCCTCACTTTACTTTTATGGGAGGAACTGTTTATCGAGATGATGAAGAACTTTTTCGCTCTCTAGGTCTCTCTTTTAAAGATCACTTTAATGCAATGGAGAAAATTATCTCTTTTTATCGAAGTCTTGGATACAAAGGACGTTTAAACATTGACTCGCTTTATTATGAAGAAGAGGGAAAAATAAAACCTTATTATCTTATGGAAGTTAATGCGAGACGATCTATGGGCCTTTTTCTACAGACACTCAAAAAGCTTATCCCTCCACACAAAAAAAAAGGGGACCTCATTTTAACACCACTTCTTCTAGCAGATGATCATCTTATAAAATTATCGCCTGATCTTCCTAAGCAAAGCAAAAAAACTTATTTTAAAACGGGAAACTAATCTCTTTAAACTCTCCCATCTTCAAATTCTCAAGAGAGTGACTTAATATGCGATGGCGAATCAAACGCAGTGTTGGAAATCCCACGGCGGCCGTCATTTTTCTCACTTGGCGATTTTTCCCTTCAGATAAGACAAGCCGAATCCAAGACGTTGGAATATGTTTGCGAAAACGAATAGGAGGATTGCGCTCTTCAGGAATAAGCTCTTTTTCTAGAAAGAAGGCCTGCGCCGAGCGAGTTTTATAACCACCTCCAATGACAACGCCTTTTTCTAATTGCCGCAGATGCTCTTCTTGAATCTCACCTTCTACCTGCACCCAGTATTCGCGCTCATGACCATTTTGAGGGTTTAGTAGCTTCTCAATAAGCTTTCCATCATCTGTTAAAAGAAGAAGCCCTTCACTATCGCGGTCCAATCTTCCCGCAGCATAAATGCCGCTAGGCAGGCCAAACTCACTCAAGTTGCGCTGGCCAGGAATATCCGAAGTAAACTGCGAGAGAACATCAAAGGGTTTATAGAAAAGAAAATAGCGATAGCTCTTTGTCTTTATCATCATAAAACAAGCCGAGAAAAAAGTTTAATCCCTTCAGCAATACTCTCCATGGGGGGAAGAAATTTAGGGTGATGAAGTCCATAGCGATGATCTTTCTCACCTTGCCTAACTCCTAGCCAAAACATCACAGAAGGATATTTTTGCGAAATAAAACCAAAATCTTCTCCGGCCATACTCTCTTTACAAAGATGAAGATTCTTTAATTTTGTTGAAACTTTTTTAAAAAGATTCTCATCGTTCATAACGGCGGCATAACGCGATTCCATTTCAACATGCAAGGTTACTTTATGGCGAATGGCCGTCACTTTTGCGAGCGTTATAAGTTCTTGAAAAAAAAGCTCCAGTTTCTCTTCATCTGAAGAACGCAATGTCATCTCTAATTTTGCCGTTTGAGGCGTTATATTGCGAACAGTGCCGCTACTCATTTTTCCTAGCCCCACCACAATGGCCGAAGAATCTTTTTTCTTTAAAGCATTTAAAAAATCAAAGGAGGCCTCAAGTGGATTGGCCGCCAAGTCTTGAAAGGCCACATGAGCAGGACGCCCTGTAAAAGTTAAATCAAAAGCACAAGTTGCCGCAAAAAGAGAACCACTCTTAGAATAAACACGACCTAAATTATACTCATCGCTTACATGAAGCGCATAGGCCTCTTTAATACTGTAACAATCAAGGTTTTTTTCTTCTAAAACTTTTAAGGCCCCACCACCACTCTCTTCGGCCGGTTGAAACAAAAAAAGTAAATTTTGAAGAGGTCGCTCTTTTGCTACTTGAAGGAGAAAACCATATAAAATGGCCGTATGAATATCATGCCCACAAGCATGCATGACCCCATCAACTGTTGAAGAAAAAGAAGAACGCGTCTCTTCTTGAAGGAGAAGAGCATCTAAATCGGCCCGCAACAAAATAAAATTGCCGCCTTTATTTGGAGAATATTCCACTAAAAGACCTGTTTGAAGACCTTTGAGTTTTTTGATGGTAAAGCAATCCCATTTTGCTATTTCTTGGCGCAAAAGGGCCGTCGTTTTTTTCTCCAAAAATGAAAGCTCTGGATAAGCATGTAACTGTCGCCGCAATTCTTCTGGAGACATGACTCCAACCCCCTTGACAGAGTAATTTAAAAATTTGGAAAATAAGAAGTGTTTCATTTCACAAATTGCCCCCATATTCAAGGATGATTTTATGATTACAACTGAAGAACTCTCCCGCCTTACTCATATTCCCCTCAAAACACTTCAAGGAGCCATGAGACAAAAGGGAATTCCCGAGGAAAAGAAAAAAATTACTCCTGAAGAATCTCGCAGCATCCTCGATGGTCTCTCTCTTTCTTTTAAACAAAAATCTATTACCATTGCTGCTTTGAAGGGCGGAATTGGTAAGACTTTTCTCAGTTCCAATTTGGCCATTCGCCTCTCTATGATGGGCGCCCGGGTTCTTATCGTGGATTTAGACCCTGAGGCCTGCGCCACCAACTCTCTTTTAAGCCAAGAGCAAGTGGAGTCTGAGGAGAAAAAGACTATTTTGGAAGTCTGCAAGAACCTCTGCACCTTTGAAGAGGCCATTTGGCCTACGAAATATCCTCTTTTGGATATCATGCCTTCGTCGCTTCGCGTCGCAAAGACAGAGCGAATCGTCAATCTCAAAAACCCCAAAACGCTGCTGCGCAAATCCATCGAACAGTGCTCTTATGATTTTGTCTTTTTTGAACTCCCTCCGTCATTTTCCACCCTCTCCGCTGCCGCTTACTTGGCCAGTGATGAAATCATTATCCCTTGTACGCCCAATATCCACTCTCTTGAATCGGTGGATTTAACGGTGGAGGCCATCAGCGAAGTGGCGCAAGAATTTGAATGTCACCACCTGGAATTCAAAATTATCCTCAATATGTTTAATCCCAAACGAACTGCCTCTCAAGATACTCTTACTATTTTGCGCGATGAGCACGCTGACTTGCTCCTCCCTTTTTGCATTCCTGAATCGGCCGATATTCAAAATGCCATCAACTCAGGGCTCAGTGTTTTTGAACACCGAAGCAAACCTCAAGTTCGAGAGGCCATTGATCTTTTAGTGGGAAGCATCTGCTCTCTTAAAATTGGCGAACGCTCTCCTCACACCTCCATTCCTCTCACTATTCCTCTTGAAGGTGATAAATCAGCGACGGAAATTTCGGCAACTCTTCAATAAAAAGGATTTTATGAGTTCCAAAAAAGCAAAAAAAAACATGACCCTGAGGAAGAAGAAAAAACCCGATATTCGCGGCGTAGGTGAGAAGACAAAAACAAAAACTATAAAAGAAAATAATTTACCTGAACAAGAGGTTGAAGGAGAAGATGTTACTTTTCTTTCTTCAAAGTTTCTTCGCCGCTGGAAAGATAACTTAAAAGATTTTTAAAGAGTTCTGTGAAAGATTCTGTTGCGAGAGGAAGGCATTTAGGAAAAGACCAACTATTCTCTTCTGGGGGAATTTTCAAAAAAAGAATGCTTATCTCTCTTTGATCCTCTATTAATGCTTCTTCTAGAGAATCCTTAAATTGCACATCTTCACCAATAGCAGAATATTTAAAAACAAAATTTTTAACTTCGGAGTTTTCACTTATTATTTTCTGAAGAGAAGCTACATCTTTTACTTCACGAATGACTTCAGTGCCAAAAACTGAAAATATTGCCTTTCCTACGGCCTTTTCATCCCAAGAGACAAATTCTTCATCAAAAAAAGTGACAGCATGTGTTTTACAGGAAAGAAAAAAGAGGAAAAAGATTTTTTTTATCATGAGGCATTGATTTTTAGATTGAAAAGAGATCTCTTTCAAGAAAAAAATCATCTATAATAAAATCCTTATGAAAAAATATACTCTCTTCTTTTTTATTTCAATTTTTTTTATTGTAGACCTTTGGGCCTCAGACATAGCAACACCTGAATGCTCTCCTTCAAAAAAATTAAAACTAACTTCAGCTATTTCAGCTATCTGTGAACCTCTTTTTCAACTTCTAGAAGAAAAGATCCTTCTTAGTAAAAAACCACTTACTCTGACGACACATTTTAATACAATTGTTATAGGAGATCTTCACGGCGATGCCCTCATCCTCCTTTTTTATGCAGTTAAATTTGGTCTTATCGACATTGATGATAAAAGCTACGAGCACTTTGCCAGACTTTTTAGCAATATCCCTATAACAAAAGCGGCCATCACTGGAAATTTAAAAGCGTTTCATGAACTCTTAGAAAAAATAGAAATTCTTCCTTCTACAAAAAAAATCTCTCTCATAGGAGATGTTTTTGCTGATAGAGGAGTTAGTGATTATTACACCTCAAGACTTCTTTATAAAATTTTCTCAACTCGAGAAAAACAGCTGCTCTCTCATGCTTCTAATCATGATGCTTGGGCCGTTATTGCTTATAAAGAAAATAAGAATTCTCACATCCCTTCCGTTTCTCTACAAGCTCCCTCTACCAGCGCTCTTGAATGGTTAGAAAAAAAATATATCCAAAAAGAAGATCTGCTCTCAGGAATGGATCTTTACAATAAAAGACAAAATCTCGTTGACGTCCATCTTGTTGGATCAGGAGAAAATAAACGTCTTTTACTCTCCTATCATGCACCTGGGGCCCTTCTCTCTATTCCTAAAATTTATAATTATTATAAGGGAAATATAAAAAAAACTGAAAGGTTTGA